>CAIMKO010000494.1 GCA_903841915.1 uncultured Chitinophagaceae bacterium
ATCTGCCTTATGCAGATGCCTTGAATAAAAAACTGATCGCTTCGCCTTTTACCAAAGAACTGGATCAGCAAAAATTCTTTACCTATTTGAGAAGTGTAAAAAAGAATATCGATCTGTTTCGCGAAGAAAATATTCCATTGCAGGCAGACCTGAGTGTGATGCAGCAACAATACGGTGGTATTGCGGGAAAGATGACCATTGAAGTGAACGGACAGGAATATACTTTACAACAAGCTGCTAAGTTTTTGGAAAGTCATGACAGGAAATTACGCGAAGAAGTGTACAGAAAAATTCAGGACAGAAGATTGCAGGATAAAGATGCGATGCATGATCTCTATTCTCAGTTGATCGAAAAAAGAGATCAGGTGGCAAAGAATGCAGGCTTCGCCAATTACCGCGATTACAAATTTGTGGAGTTGGGAAGATTCGATTACAGCAAAGAAGATTGCTATCAGTTTCATGAAGCAGTGAAATTGCATGTATTGCCCATCATCGATAAGATCTATCAAAAGAAAAAACTGAAATTAGGCCTGACTGAATTAAAGCCATGGGATACAGAAGCAGAACCCGAAGGCATTGAAGCCTTAAAACCATTTACCGATGGAAAAGATCTGTATAATAAATCTGTGAAATGCTTTGCAGAACTTAATCCCTTCTTTGCGGATTGTTTGAAGAAGATGCATGAGTTAAAACATTTTGACCTGGAAAGCAGAAAGGGTAAAGCGCCCGGCGGATATAACTGTCCATTGGCAGAAAGTGGTGCGCCTTTTATTTTCATGAATGCAGCCGGACAAATGAGTGATGTTACCACGATGGTGCATGAAGGCGGTCATGCCATTCAATCTTTCTTAACGCATAATTTAGAATTAAGTTCTTTCAAAGAATACCCGATGGAAATTGCCGAAGTGGCCAGCATGAGCATGGAACTATTTTCCATGTATCATTGGGATAGTTTCTTCGATAAAGAAGAAGATCTGAAACGCGCCAAAGAACATCAGCTAGAAAGAACCATTACTATTTTCCCATGGATCGCCATCATCGATAAATTCCAGCACTGGGTCTATGAAAATCCAAAACACACCGTTGCAGAAAGAACAGATCGATGGATGGAAATTTTAAAAGAATTCTCTACCAATGTAATTGATTACACCGGACTGGAAGCATACCGAAAAATAGGATGGCAACGACAATTGCATTTATTTGAAGTGCCCTTTTATTATATCGAATACGGTATTGCACAATTGGGTGCTATTGGTCTCTGGGCACAGTATAAAAAAGATCCGAAACAAGCTTTGCAGAATTATATCAATGCCTTGAGTTTAGGCGGAACAAAAACCCTACCCGAATTATATGCAACAGCAGGATTAAAATTCGATCTCTCACCGGCACATATTAAAACATTGATGGAGTTTGTGAATGAAGAAATGGAGAAGTTGTAAAAACTATAAACCATTTTCAATGAAGTTTTTTTCTCTTTATACTTTTTTCATTTTTTGCTTGCTTACAACAAAAATAATCGGGCAAAAAAATAGTGAGGGGGTAATTGGCTTTGGGCAAAGGATTTTTAATAATGAAACGGGGCAGTTTGTAATACCAACGTATTATAAAGATTATATTAAAATATGGTACAAGGATAGTACGGTAATCGAAGAGTCTGAAGCTGTTTACAGTACCAAAGATATTACAGGCAAAGAAAGTATTTGTATTGAAGTTGACCACTATAGCTATA
>CAIMKO010000495.1 GCA_903841915.1 uncultured Chitinophagaceae bacterium
AGTAATGGTGACGATGAAAGCACAATAAATTTCATTCTTGACGAAAATATTTATTTAGAAAATGCAGCAAAGGTCTACGATCTCTATTCAAGCACTAAGTATAGGAAACAATTTGATTGGATAAGAAGTGAATTTTTTGCTCCGAGTTTGTTAAAGCAGTTGGCAGCAGATTGCGCTGATATTACTGATATTTTGAAAATTGGAAAAGATTGGAATGTTAATGATGATAGAAAATTAAATGCTTTGTACAAATTGTTGACAAGCAAACACAAGGATGAAAAAGTTTTGATTTTTACTCAGTTTGCCGATACTGCTTATTATTTGTCTGAACATCTAAAAAAGCGAAATATTGAACACCTTGAACATGTAACCGGAGATAATGCAGATCCAACAGCATTGGCATTGCGTTTTAGCCCAGCAAGCAACAAAATACCACCATCAAATAATGATTTCAGGGTTTTAGTTTCAACTGATGTATTGAGTGAAGGGCAGAATCTACAGGACGCTCATATCATTCTGAACTATGATTTACCCTGGGCTATAATTCGTCTCATACAGCGTGCAGGTCGTGTTGACCGAATTGGACAAAAGTCTGAACAAATAATCTGCTATTCTTTTTTACCGGAAGATGGAATTGAACAGATTATAAACCTGCGACACAGACTTACAACCCGAATCCGCCAAAATGCTGAAGTGGTAGGTTCTGATGAAGTTTTCTTTGATGGAGATCCGATTAATATTGAGGATCTGTATAACGAAAAATCAGGTATCTTAGATGATGAAGAAGGCGAAGTTGATTTAGCATCTTACGCATTTCAAATATGGAAAAATGCCACTGATGAAACTCCGGAGTTGAAAAAAACAATTCCAAATCTTCCCAATGTGATCTATGCAACAAAGCAAAACAATATGGGAATCGAGAAGGAAGGGGTTATTGTTTATACCCGAACTCCGGAAGAAAATGATGTTCTTGCCTGGATTGATACAAAAGGGAGCCTCATTACACAATCACAACTTACAATTTTAAAAGCAGCTGCATGTAATCCTGATGAAGAGCCTCGATATAAACTACCGCAACATCATGAACTTGTGAAGAAAGGCATTGAATACATTCGTGATGATGAAAAGAATACCGGCGGATCCCTTGGGAAAAAAACTGGTGCAAAATACAGGGTTTATATGCGTCTTGACAGGTATTGCAAGGAATTTGAAAATACATTATTTGTGAACGATGGTTTGAAGAAAGCGGTAGATGATATTTACAAATATCCGTTCAAAGAATTTGCTCGGGAAACGTTGAACCGTCAACTCAAAACTGGGATTTCTGACGACGAACTGGTAAATTTGGTAGTTTCCCTTCGGGAAGAAGATAAACTTTGTATTGTAGATCAGGATGAAATACAAAATAAAGATCCGCAGATTATCAGTTCATTGGGTTTAATTAATCAGATTTGATATTATGGCACTAACTAAACAACAATTTTCCGGATATATCAAACAGTTTAATTTTAGGGAACTCTTTAATGAAATGGGCTGGAACAATGACAAAACCGTTCAGCCAATTACTGTAGATGATATTACTTATTCATTAAAAGCTGTTGCAGAGAAAAGTGGATTTAAAATTCTTCTTTGTAATTCCACAAGTGACGGATTAATTCCTGAATATAATATTCGAAAAAAAATTGAAACAAAAGTTACCAAACTCTTTCAGGAACATTTGATCATTTTTATAGATTCAAGCAAAAAGGAACAAATCTGGCAGTTTGTGGTAAGGCAATCCGGGAAACCAACCAAGGTTACAGAAACACGTTACCACATCTCCCAGGATCCGGAATTATTGTACCAACGGGCATCGGGTATTTTCTTTGAAATGGATGAAGAAGAAAAAATCACTATTGTTGATGTGACCAATCGGATGGCTCAAAATTTCCATGCTAATGCGGATAAGGTAACAAAACAGTTTTATGATAAGTTTAAAAAAGAGCATACATCCTTCCTTGATTTTATTAAAGGAATTGATGACAAGCTAAATAAAGATTGGTATGCTTCTTTAATGCTCAACCGCCTGATGTTCTGTTATTTTATTCAGAAAAAGGGATTCCTGGATAACAACAAAAACTACCTACGGGAGCGATTAAAACTTTGTAAGATTAAAAAGGGTGATAATAAATTCTACT
>CAIMKO010000496.1 GCA_903841915.1 uncultured Chitinophagaceae bacterium
GAAGGGAAAAAACAGGATGATCCGGAGCATCATAAAATGATTGATACCTCCATATGGGTTAAGTTATTTGAATCTCTCGTTGGAGAGGATTTGATTCACCGGGATGCGTATGCTGACCTGCCCCTTCATGCAGTCCTGAAGTATCTGACGCGCAAATACGTGGATTCCATTAAAAACTGATCCTGGATAAAATTAAACTAGTACTAATTATGAATACGAAATTTTCAGAGCTGGTCCAGTATTTCAGGGAGATTGCTTGTCAGCATATCGAGATCGGGCACTGCTCCACGGAGAATCATTTCTACCGTTTTGAGATAGACGAAGTATTGATTGGATTAAAAACGGTCAATTATCCGGCGCTTATCCTGGAGGGATACCGGTGTAACCTGATCGATAATAAAAGCGATAATATTCTAAAAGATCGGACCGGAGCCTTCATCCTTTTGGATCATCTAAATGATTTGGGGGATTTTGATACCATGCACGCTATTTGGGACCGGTTGGAAGGAATAGCTGATGACATCGTGATCCGGATCAAAAAAGACAAACGAAATTCTCAAAGCCAGGTTATTCGGGATTTTGATTTTAGCTCGGTTGAATATACCCTGATTGCCAATGAACAGGATAAGAATTTCGGGGTTAGGTGTACGTTTAAGATTTTGACCCCTTTTTCAGGTGATTGTGATGAAACGAAGTGGAATTACAATGCAGTGATTGCTGTTTAAAATCTGATAAACTTTCGATATGGCTATTTATACTGATTCGGTGGGTGGCGTGGCCCAGGTATCCGGAAATGATGACTCTAAGGAACAAAATGCGGTTGTCCGCAAATGGATTAGCATGGTCCAGAAGCGGTTAAAATTGAATACTTCTGCGTTAACTCATGGTAAAAATCAGTCCCGGTTTCATCACGGACGGTTGGAACGCAAATTAAGTGACAGCCTTAAATCTCAGACTAAGCAGAAATATGGTGTAATTGATCAGGCTTCAATAATCTTTGAGCGCCATGGGGTTTTCGTTCACAAAGGTGTTGGCCGGGGGTATAAGATGGTCGGTGGAACTGTTGTGAGGACAGCCAAAAGTGTAATTCCGTTAACAACCCGGGTTCCCAGGGAGTGGTTTAATCCGGCGATTGATCAATTAATGCCGGAACTGATTGAAAAGTTGGAACAAATTAATGCGGATGCGGTGATTAATGCTACTAGATTGGTCATTAAATAAAAAGGACAGGACCCAGAGGCTCTATCTTTTTACTGAAAATTACGTATTGCAGCTACTCATGCGAAATTTTGTTGACAAAATTCCTGCAAAGTTCTGCATTTCAAAAGGCTAAATTCCTATCGATGAAGCACCTAAACCCGGCATTCAGGCAGTCTTCTTATTAGCAGGTACCTTAACTCCTTGTTGGGTAAGGAGGACTTTGACTGTTTGCTACTGCTTGCCAAATAATATCGAAGGTGGGTTTTAGTTGTTTATAAATGTCTGACTCAAAAGTAGGAATTAGAGTCGGTGGTAAATAAATTTCGTCGATTAAAAATGGCCTTCCAAAATCATGGTTTTGATTAGGATAAATAAGACAATCTTTAATTCCCAACATACTTATAGAAATAATAAATGGAGGTTCCACTTGGAATTTATTTAACACTGTCAACCCGTCATTTATTTTTTTTATGACTTCTGGTATGAAGTTCAATCCGTCCAGACATAATTTAGTTTGATCAGTCCTAAACATTGTTTGTTCCTCAAATAATTTTGAAGTGTAAACCTCGTATATTCCATTTCTAAATAGCTGATCATATGAAATTATTTCATCGTAACCCATTCCACTCCAAGTTGCAAAACCATCAATATTAAACATCGTGTCCCACCCTGACAAATTCATTGGTTTCATAATATTAGCCAATCCCATCTGATGGGCATTTGTTAAATCTAAAGGTTGATCATTTTGAAAGCTAAAAGGAATGATATGAATAAAAAATGAAGTTTCAATTGCAAGATTTGGAAAAACTTTTCCTGCTCTAACTTTTTTTATTCTTTTCAGTCTAAACTTTTCTGCACTTTCTTTTAATATTTGGTTTTGCATAAACATTTGATTGAGTTCGTAAACATCCACTGAATACTTCCCAGTATTTCTTCTTCTATAAAATTTATTAGTCTCATTGAAAGTGACCATTGTAGGGAGACCCAATGTTTTTGAAATACCAATAACCAACAGGGTTTTCCCGTCAACAGTTATTGGATTTAACCCGATAATTGAAATACTTGGGTCTGTATTTCCCTTTATGATATCTTCAATTTGCTGAGCTAACTTATCGTAATTTTCTATTTCAATTCCAACAATTGTCTCTGGTTTACCTGTATTTTGACCTTTCTCATCTTTACCCTCGACTATTCCATAGATTAAGCAACCACCGTCAGTATTAGACATAGCCGTAACGTCAAAAAGAAATTCTTTTTTGTCTCTGTCTTGTGCAAGTTTTAATTCTTTCTTATAGTCAAGAGATTTATTCTCTTGCACTTTATTTTTCACTAGTCGGTTTATATCATCACCGTCAAGTTTGTCTGCTCTTTTTCCAAATAAATACATTGTCGCGTATGTTTTTTTTCTTGTTGCCAAAATCTCGCAACTACAGGAAGGGTTTTACCTGATAAACTTCCTACGAAAAGTTGCATTTCGAATACTAATTTCCTGACAACGAAGCTGGAACCCCCGATTTGCCAGGTAGTTTGGAGTTACAAGCCGTTTTCGTCTATCATCAATGCTTCTTTAACTTCCATTGTGTCCATTTCGTCAAATGTAATTCCGTTAATTTTAGATTTTAAATCTGATAAAATGTTGTTTATTCTGCTCTCTATAAACTGATCAATTGCATTGTCTGGTAAAACTCCACTTCTTGCCCAATCTATGATTTCACTTGATAATAGGTGAGAAGGCATAATAGCTTCAAATTCAGGCTTATCATAGTCCTTCATATATTCAAGCGGATTTCTATTCGTAATATCAAGATTGGTTATTTGCGTTAAATATGCTATGTTCATCAAACTATCACTCGTGATTTTGTTTTTGTGTTGATTGTTAATGACATATTCCGAATTTGTCGGGAAAATGTGATGAAGATTTGGTTTATCAGTAGTGAAGAAAAAATTTTGAACTAATACTTCTCTGTTACAATGTTCCCAATCCTTTGGTTTCGCACTCGCATAAAGTGCTAAAACTGCTCTACTCATCCTTCCTTTTGAGCTGTAAGTGGCTGAACGGAGTTTTTGTTTGTCAATTAAGAACCTGTCAAAGGCAAATGGTTGTTTTGTTTTTTCTTTATTCAGAAACTCAATATGTTGAGTTATTTGGGTTGTATTACTCAATAAGTCATCGTTATGAAAACTGTTAAACCAAAAATAATTTTGTAATAGATCGTAGTTTGGTGAGCCATTTTTATAGAAATAAGCTGCTATTGTAAAATAGAAATAGCGGAATGGAATTAAATATGGCGTTTTTATGTGTAAATGATTTTCAAAAAAATCAAAAGTTTTAAGCATAGCCTTTTTTGTTTCATCCCAAACGGCTAAAATGTGTTCGGTTTTGATTTCGTTAAGGTATCGGTCAGTTATATTTCTTACTCCACTATTGGGGACATTGTGATTAATAATAACAGCTAAAATTTGCAGATAGTCAATATCACTAATTTTCAAAAACTCGCTATTGTTGTAATTTCTAAACTCATCAATCAAGTCACGAAGATAAAATCCATTTTCTTTGGAGGTTGAAAATGTTTGTTGTGTAGCCGGCTTAAAGGTCTTAGCAACAACAATATCAAAGATATTCAGTGGTTTTCCAGCTTGATTGATTCGCTCAAAGATTTGGCAGACTTCTGAAACCTGAATGCCTTTTACTTCAACGAATGAAATTCGGTAATTATCCAGAACTCCCTTGATTTTTGAAAGTTCAGCTAAAATTGGGTGATTAAAATCCTTGTTTACAAATTCACAGTTGAATATATTTGTCTGAATAGTAATAAAGTTATTTTTAATATCAA
>CAIMKO010000497.1 GCA_903841915.1 uncultured Chitinophagaceae bacterium
AATAAATATTTTTTTATCAATTCCATATCTCCAAAGTTTCCATACATCAGTATAATCCTGCGGATGAAGTGATGACAACTTATTGAATGTGTCTGTTAATAATTCATATCGGTATTCTGCATAATTTTCTTGCTTAATTTTTTCAAAATCAATATTGCAAGGCAAGGCAAATGCTGTAAAAACTGCATGTCTGTCATTTTTATCTTTCACAGACGTCAATGTTTGATAAAGCATTTCCAGATCATGTGTTGTTTCTAAAGTATCATAAGCATCAAAACGCGAAAACGTTTTCATACCCGCTTTATTCATCCTTTCTCTGGCAATAGTGGAGTCTAATCGAACATTGCCATAATCATCTATGGAAAAAACAATGATCTTACGTTTACATTTCCAACCAAGCAAATTCTTGAGATTATTATTGAGTGATTGTTTTATAGTGCTGATGTTCATGATACCCGGTTTGTGAAACCTTTATTATTGAGATACAATATTTGTACTTCAGAGTTTCCGAATTTTTCATCAATAACATTCTTAATTGTAGAAAACTTATTTGCAGCAATTAATCTTTCCAGTTTGTGATAAACAGATGCTCGCTTTAACCAAAACGAACGCATCTTAATCTGTTTAAAAAATGTTGCTTTTTTTAGCGCTTCAAAATAATAATCCGGATATGGAGTTGAATCCAATTCATATGGATGCATATAATGAATTGTAGCTCTTTTCTTAGAGTGTTGTTGAAAGGCATGTTTTATAAACCAGAATGGCAATAGTCGCAAATATCCGCCACCACTGAATGGAATTTGCATTCCCGCTAGTGAAGTAGTTGATATTGGCACTTCAATCAATTCCTTATCATCCCCAATTTTAAGCAGACTAATATCTTTTGGAAAATTTTTCCAGCCAAACTTCACACTATTAACAGGCATAACACTACTATCATATTTAAAACCACAGTCAGCAATAACTTCTAAACCCCATGAAGTGTTAGGTGTAATAGTGAATGCAGGCGCCCTATGACCAATAATTTCACTTCCAGTTAAATCTTCCAATAATTTTTTTGCAGCAGATAATTCTTCCACTGCTTGCTTCCGATTCATTTTAAAGAATTGTAAATGATGATATCCATGCACGCCAATCTCATGACCATCTTTATGAATATTCTTGATTAAAAAAGGAAATGTTTCTGCAACTTCTCCTAAAACAAAAAATGTTGCTTTTATGTTATGCTGATTTAACAACTCTAATATTTT
The DNA here is from genome assembly GCA_903841915.1 of uncultured Chitinophagaceae bacterium. Lineage (GTDB taxonomy): Bacteria > Bacteroidota > Bacteroidia > Chitinophagales > Chitinophagaceae > CAIQDX01. The sequence continues at coordinate 1,251 of CAIMKO010000497.1, forward strand.
ATTCGTGTTAGTTACTACACGGTCTGTTTGTTCAGTTTGTATCCCAAATACATCTCTCATTGCTATGCTAACACCGTCTTCTACATCAACTGTAAAAGCACAACCGAAATTATAGTCCGGATTTAAAATATTTTTTTTCATTAATCTACCGGTGGAGTTTTTTCTTCAATTTTTCCATATCAGAATATTTTCTCAATAATCCTAAAATATATCCTAACATAGTAAATGGGTCACTCCAACTAAAAGTTTCTTCTACAACATTTTTGAAAGTAAAAAATTTTGGAAAAGAGTTGGCTCTCATTTCTTTTGTTGCAGAAATGAACCATAATGTTTCCATTACAAAATTTCGTAAATACACGCCTAACTTATAATGTTTCACATTTTGAATCGGCAAATGATTTGCTAACCGCACATGGTTATCAGCAAAATTTATTCCTGCTGAAAATGCTACTTTAATGCAAGCTGCAACACGCGGATTTATTTCTACAACTTTTGCAATATTGTCTCTTGTATCAACTATCAAATCAACATCCGCTGCTCCAATCCATTTCATTATTTCCAATAAATTTTTTATTGTAGAAACGATATCCGGACGATCAACGGTAATATATGTAGTTCCTGTTCCTCCGGCGATTGGATAATATCGGGGCTTTGAAACAACAACACAAACTTTAAGGTTAGATTCATTGTCCAAAAAAGCCTCTGCACAAAATTGTGCGCATTCGTGGTGAGGAATATATTCTTGAATTATTAAATCGCCGAAAGATTGATGCATACGATCAAAATGATTCAACACTTCATCTGCGTCATTAAATTTTATCACACCGATAGCACCATTACCTCTTCGTGGTTTTACAATAACAGGATATTGAATTTGATGAACAATTTCTCTTTTATTTGCCTGATCAAATAAAAAGGTCTTAGGGCAAGGAATATTATTTTCCATGCAGAACATCATAGTATTTCCTTTGTCGGCAGCTAATGAAAAAACTTCTAACCTGGGGACAGTTACTTTAGAATATTTTAAGATCTCATCCCTATTCCGGGCTACAATATCTGCAGACACATCACCCACCGCTATTACAATATCAATTTTATGAGTAGAAATATAATCAAGCAATTTTTCTTCAAACTTATTCTTATCCTTTATATAACTAGGCCACAATAAGCGTTTATTTGGGTAAATTGAAAAATAGCCTTCAGATAAAACTGAATTACAAACAATAGTTACAGAGTGACCGGCTTTCTTTAATGCCTTTAAAAATGGCAATGACTGCCGTGATTGATCTAATAAAAGTATGTGTTGTTTTCCAGATGTATGATTGTAGTCTTTCATCATTTATCTATTAAAATGCCGCATGATAATTTGATAAGAATGTTTGGCTTTATACCTGTCCATCAATAATTTTTTTGCATTAATACCCATTTGTTTTCTAGCCTCATCGTTCTCACAAAAAAATTTAACTGCTTCAATAAACTCATTCAAATCGCCATGCAGCAATGATATCCCGCAGTTTTCCATTCTAACTATGGATCCAATATCGGTAGCTGAATTAACTGCACAGATTACCGGCTTTTCGTGTTGCAGATACGTTAATAACCTTGAAGGGAATTGAGGAACAGAATATTTTTTATCCAACAAAATCAAACCAACATCAACAACAGCAGTAACCTTTTTAAAATCTTCTAACGTTAAACGTTGATATAAAAAAGCATTCTTAGGGCTAGATTCTTTAAAATATTTTTCCAAATATTTAAAATGAGTTCCCGCACCGCCTAATAAGAAAAACGCTTTAGGATAAAACTGTAAAGCATCAATGGCATTAATTAAAAAATTTAGGCCGTGTCCTAATTCCATGTTTCCGCTAAAACTAAAAATAACTGCATCAGCAGGAATAGAATATTTATCGCGTATATTGCCCGTATCTATTATTTCATTCTCTGTTAAATGCAAAGAATTTGGGCATTCTTCAATTTTTTTCTTATCGATGAATGAATTGTTGTTTCCAATGTATTCAACACCCATCGGCGACATACAGCCGATATAATCTGCCAAGCGATAAATCCTCCTTTCATGATACCGAAAAAATTGCCAAACCGGTCCATATTTTTTTATTACACCCAAATCCACAGAGCCCTGCGGCCATATGTCTTTTAGCAATAGATAAAACTTACAATTATATTTTTGCTTTAGGTTTTTTAACAGACCGGACAAATTGATAGGTGGTGTATTAAAGATCAATAAATCGAAAGACTGGTGAGAAAAATATTGCTGAATTGCATTTCTAAATTGCGAACCGAGCATTAATAAGGAGATCATTTTACGGAAATAAGCAGTCTTTTTAATTTTTCCTGCTTTAACTTTTAAAACCGTAAGAAGATTTTCAGTTTCAATCTGAGTTGTGTTACCTGATTCCTCGTTACAAACCACAAAAACATGATGTCCATTATCAATAAATTCCTGCATTAAATCAGAGTATAAATTCCTTTCCCCTTTTCTTGCCCAAGCAATTGTTAT
>CAIMKO010000498.1 GCA_903841915.1 uncultured Chitinophagaceae bacterium
AATAAATTTTAGTGATGCCATAACTTTGCAGTTCCCTTATTTCTTCCGGTAAAATAGTTCCGCCACCGCCTCCGAATATTTTAATATGACCGCAACCATTTTCATTCAGCAGGTCTTTCATGTATTTAAAGAATTCCACATGCCCCCCCTGATAAGAAGTAATGGCTATGCCCTGCACATCTTCTTCAATGGCAGCTTCCACAATTTCCAGCACTGTCCTGTTATGACCCAGATGTATGATCTCGGCACCCTTGCTCTGCATGATACGGCGCATGATATTGATGGCCGCATCATGCCCGTCAAACAAAGAGGCGGCTGTAATAATGCGGATCTTATTTTGCTGCGTATTACCCATATTTTATTTTTGGATAGAGACAAAATTAGGTTTTTGAGGTTAACGGTTGTTAGTTTTTAAAAAGCAAATGATAAAACTCATCCACTGACGTCGAAAAACTCGTTACTTTCATCACAAAATTGCCTATGAACTTCGATGTGAATGTTGACGTTTCTTCCATTTATCCTGTTATTACTCTTAAGGATACAAAGACCAAATGCGAAGCAGAAGTATATGCTTTCGGCGGATTGCTGAATGCATTTAAGATCCCTCTACAGGGGGAATTATTTAATGTGATCGATGCTTACAGTTCTCCGGAAGATGCTGTAAAGAATATCACCAATGGATTTAAAAGTGCCAGATTAAGCCCTTTTGTTTGTCGTTTGAACAAAGGCAAATATTCGTTTGAAGGGACCGATTATCAGGTGGAGAAATTTTTCCTTCCGCCACATGCTATTCATGGAATTACATATGATGCTGTTTTTGAAGTAAAAGATATTTTTGCTGACGAACATCAGGCTTCCGTTACACTGCACCATCATTATGCAGGAACTGATAAAGGATATCCATTCACGTATGATGTTACATTAAAATGGAAATTGGAAAAAGATAATAAAGTGACGGTTCGTTCTGCAGTGCACCATTCCAATAAGCAATCCATTCCCTATGCCGAAGGATGGCATCCTTATTTCAATTTAGGAACAGACGTGAATCATTGTACCCTTCAGTTTGATAGTGATATAATGCTTGAATTCGATGCTACATTATTGCCTACAGGCAATAAGTTAAAAGACGAACGCTTTACCAACGCAGCATTACTGAATGATACTTTTTTGGATAATTGTTTTGAACTGAATAAAACAAAACATCCTAAATGTGTGCTGGCTAACGATCAATTGGAATTAACCTTACAACCTGAATCATCTTATCCTTATTTACAGGTCTATACCCCCGATCATCGCAAAAGCATTGCAATAGAGAATTTGAGCAGTGTGCCCGATGCATTCAATAATGGAATAGGAATAAAATTCCTGGAACCGCATCATGTTTATAATTTCACCACTTCCTATATTTTAAAAGTAAAATAATCATGTCTAACGCAGAAAATGTTATAACGAGTTTTAAAAACCATTTCACAACAACACCGCGCTTATATTTTTCTCCCGGAAGAATTAATCTGATCGGTGAACATATTGATTACAATGATGGCTTTGTAATGCCTGCAGCCATTGACAAAGGTATCTGGTTCGC
>CAIMKO010000499.1 GCA_903841915.1 uncultured Chitinophagaceae bacterium
ATTTTTACTGAAACCAAATTCATAGGCACGACTAAAATATTGTTCCGCTCCATCCATTCTTCTCGCTGCTAATAATTCCTGTGTACGGATCAATCCCAATTCAATACCCTGTTCACTGCCAATTAGATTTTGTCCGCCGTCACCACGGGTCAAACTCATATAACCGGTACGGTATAATTTTTCTTTAGCCAGATAAGGCAACAATCCATTATTCTCATCATCCGGATGCGCCGCAATATATAATACACTGCCCAGCACATTCATCTTCTTTAATTGCATAAAAATATCCGCACTGTTATGTGTTGCCGGAACCTGTGCAAAAAGTGAATGGTGAAAAGTGAAAAGTGAAAACAATAAAAAATACTTGGCCAAAAGTTTCATGCGTTGCTTTTTATGGTGTTGCTACGAAGATAATAGAACTGTTTGATGATTTTTTATGTATGCGGCTTTTGTTTATGAATGCTGTTTTTGTTGCATCACACACTTAAACTTCCTGTTCATTATTTAATCTAAAGCACAAGAAGAGACATAACATTTTATACTATGAAAAACAATATCATGGAACAAAAAAATACCCCCCTTTAGGGGCTGGGGGTTACACAATCCTTCCCTTTAAAGCCCCGCTCACAGCGGCATCCATTGCCCGCTCTGCAAACGGACGTGTTATTTCATTGAGTTCTTCGATCTTGGAATGAATGAGGTCTTTATCGTCCATGGTCAAAGCCAGTTGCAGATTCTGCATAGCTTGTGCCGTTTCGATCATTTCAGGTTGTGAAACAATGTGCGAATTCTTGGTAAGGAATTTTTCGGTGGTCTCTAATATTTGTTCGCCCTCAGTTTTAGCTTCTACGATGGCACGAATGGCAATATCATCCTTTGCATGTGTAATACTTTCCAACAACATTTTTTCTACATCCTCATCCGTTAATCCGTATTGTGGTTTTACTTCAATGCTTTGTTCCACACTGCTGCGCAATTCTTTGGCTTTTACCACTAAGATCCCATCGGCATTAATTAAGAAACTCACTTCCACTTTTGGAAAACCCGCAGGCATTCCGGGAATACCGGTTAAATTAAATTCGGCCAGTTTACGATTATCTTTTACCAGATCTCTTTCACCCTGAAAAACGGAGATGCGCATACTACCCTGTCCGTCTTTCTGTGTGGTATATTGTCTGCCCACTTTTGTCGGGATCTTTGAATTACGCGGGATCAACACATCCATCAATCCGCCCATGGTCTCGATGCCAAGACTTAATGGTGTAATATCAAGCAATAAAAAATCCTTATTATTTCCGGCGAGAATATCAGCCTGAATGGCTGCACCCAACGCCACCGCTTCATCAGGATTCACTTCATCATGAACGGGTTGTTTAAAGAACTCACTCACTGCTTTTTTAACGGCAGGGATCCTTGTACTTCCGCCCACCATGACCACCGTTTCAATTTCATTCAACGCGATCTTTGAATCTTTCACGGCATTGGCACAGCATTGCAATGTTTTATCGATGAGTGACTGTATGAGTGATTCAAATTTTTCTTTAGTGATAGATAAATTATCTCCGTTAAAATCAACACTGAATGATTCATTATTACTTAAATGTTTTTTTGCTTCTTCGGCCCTTAATCTTAATCCCTGTGATAATTCTTTACTCAAATGCAATTCATCTTCGGTGATACCGAATTCGTTCATCCAATGTTCAACGATCACCCGGTCAAAATCATCACCACCCAAATAAGTATCGCCGTTGGTGCTCAATACTTCAAATATCCCGTTGGTGATCTTTAAGATAGAAATATCAAATGTTCCGCCGCCAAGATCATATACTGCTATTGTTTTTTCTTCATCAGCTGCTAAGCCCAGTCCATAAGCCAGACTTGCCGCGGTCGGTTCGTTCACGATCCTTAAAACATCCAATCCCGCCAACTTTCCTGCATCTCTTGTTGCCTGGCGCTGTGCATCGTTAAAGTATGCAGGTACCGTGATCACGGCTTTTGTTACCGGTGTTTTTAAAATATGTTCGGCTCTTGCTTTTAATTCTTTTAAAATGAAAGAGGATAATTCGATGGGTGAATAAAATTTGTTGCCCACCTGCACTTTCACCAGACTCTCAGTATCATCATCGATCACTTTATAAGTAAAGAAGTTAGCATTCTGCTTAATGTCGTTATAACTTTTTCCCATCAAACGTTTGGCTGAGAAGATGGTGTTAGCAGGGTCGGTTTCTAAAAATTTCTTGGCTTCTTCTCCAACTGTCACATTGCCCAGTTCATCAAA
>CAIMKO010000500.1 GCA_903841915.1 uncultured Chitinophagaceae bacterium
AAATCTTCTTTTTCTTCCATCTTCCGCTCTTGATATACCAGTAAGAAGGTATGAACATGCAGGTCCAGTAAACCCATTCGCTTCCCCAGCCAATGGTGATGGGCAAGTTCAATCTTTCCAGCACTACATAAATATAAATGCAGTAAAGAAAGATGGTGACTGCTTCGATCAATAAATTCACTTTTGTATTCCCTGTTCCTGTTACTGCATTGAGCCAGATCGTAGAAAACGACATCAGCAATAAAGCCACTGACACAATTCGCAAAACAGGGATGGCTGCCTGAATAAAATCTTCTCCCTGTCCGTAGATCGATAAAAATACATGCGGATAAAGGTTAACGATAATGGCAACTGTGATCGAAAATCCCATCGATAATTTCATGATCTTATGGATGAGTTCTATTACTCTGTCTTGCATTCCCTGCCCGATAATATTACTCACCATACTGCTGGTGGTCGATGCAAATGCCCAGGTAAAACAACCAAAGAATCCGAAAATATTACGCATGGTATTGGAAATAGCCAGATCTCTGGTTCCATGATGTTCGATGAGAATGTAAAAGAATTCCCAGCTGATGATGCTAATGGCATGTTGTGCGATCAATGGAGCGGATTGCTCTAATATCAGTTTTGTATTACCGGAATGATAATAAAAGTTTTTGAAGAGCTGTAATTGTTTGCCAATGCCTTTGTAGTGGATCACCAGAAATATAACAAATAATCCCATGAATTCAGCGATCACAGAAGCATAAGCAGCACCATTAAAACCCAAAGCCGGCAAACCGAATTTACCATAGATCAATGCATAATCCAGAATGATATTGGTAAGTGCTTCTGAAGCGGTACCGATCACTAAATATTTACTCTGATTGGTACCAACCAATAATGCATTTCGCATTTGATAGAGATATAAAAATAATAAGCCTACGATCCTGATACTTAAAAAACGGGTCGCCATCTGCACATCTTTTTCATCATGCAATGACCAGCGCAGCACAGCAGGTGCCAGGAACCAGGTGATCAGCATTCCTATGATGGCTAAAACAACCGCGATACGAACGCCTTGCGAAAAAAGGTTACCGATCTCATCCACCCTGTTTTCTCCGGCACGTCTCGCGATTAGTGTTTGTAAGCCATTATTCAATCCAATGCCGATCACCGCAAAAATGAGATAATACACACCCGTAATGCCTGCCACGGCAAGCGATTGCTGACCTAAGCCACCCAGAAATATATTATTGGTGATAAAGTTGATCTGCGGCACTGCAATGGCGGCTGCAATGGGTAAGGCTATTTTCAGTATTTGCTGATTACTGATAATAACTCTCAGGTCGGGATGTTTGCCTTTTTCCTTCATAAACAGGCTGTAAATCTAAGCATTTGGGACATGTAGAAAACTCTTTCATGACAAGACAATAATTTTTTATCATTGCATCGTTATATTTGAGGAATGGTTCAGAAACAAATCAGCATTTACGGAGAATTAGAAACAGAATCGCCTTTCAACAGCGATCAGTTGCTGTTGGATGTAAGCAATACGCATATCGCATTAATGGTTAAATTTTCCGGAAAGAAATATGTGGGGGCTTTTGAATTATTCCAATTTGACAATAACCTGATGGACTGGTATGAGATATTTCAACAGATCAGAACTGAGTCTATCATTCTGGACAGAAGTTATAATGATTCACGTGTTTTCTTTAATCTGAATGAAGCAGTGGTCATTCCTGCCAATGCATTCAGTACAGCTTCTGCAGATGCTTATCTGACTGCCATTCACGGCGACAGTGCACAGCATTCCGTTAAATACGACAATATCAGTGTTCATGAAGGATTGGTCAATATTTACCGCGTAAAAAAAGCATTGAATGATATGGTCAACAGTAACCTGATGATGGTTACACCCAGACATGTCTATTCTAAATTGCTGGAAAATATTTTAGACAGCCCGGAATTATCGAAAGCTGTGTTCCTGAAATTGCAATTCTATTATGATCAAATGTTGGTGGTACTGATAAAAGACGGAAAGCTTTTTTTAATTCAGTCTTATACCTATCAAACAGCGGATGATGTATTATATTATCTCCTGAATATTGCCGAACAATTCCAATTGTCCATAACAGAAACACAGGTAGAGGTATCGGGTATACTGGATACAAAATCTCATGAGTTTGATTATGTAGAAAAACTATTCAAACAAATCAGCTTTTCAGATCTGAAACAGGATAATCTTTTCAGGAATTTTATTGGGGAATATCCGCCACATTATTTCACGCCATTCATTAACCTCACCCTATGAGGATCATATCCGGGAAATGGGGAGGCAGAAGAATTACACCGCCTTCCAATATGCCCCATACAAGGCCTACAACCGATATAGCAAAAGAAGGCTTGTTCAATATTTTGCAGAATAGGATGGACTTTACGGACAGTAAAACCCTTGATCTTTTTGGAGGAACCGGTTGCATCAGTTATGAATTGGCATCCCGAGGTGCGAATGATCTTACAGTGGTGGAGAAAGATCCGGTGATGTATGCTTTCATTAAAAAAAATGCAGACACACTGGGTATTGAAAATTGCAAGTTGCTGAAGATGGATGTGTTCAATTATTTGAATACCTGCACAGATTCCTTCGATTTTATTTTTGCAGGTCC
>CAIMKO010000501.1 GCA_903841915.1 uncultured Chitinophagaceae bacterium
GCGGGATTTTTTATTTCAATTATGTTTCGCTATTTCATTACATATAAACCATTTGAAGTTTTATCTCAATTCACATCAGAAGGAGATAAAAAAACATTGAAAGATTATTTCGCTGTTGCAAAAGATATTTATCCTGTAGGCAGATTAGATCATGACAGCGAAGGATTATTATTATTAACGAATGATAAAAACATCAATCATCGATTATTGCATCCATGCTTTTCGCATGAAAGAGAATATTGGGTGCAGGTTGACGGGAAGCCCACACAGCATGCATTACAGCAGATACAAAACGGCGTTGACATAAAAGTTGACGGAAAAATATATTACACAAAAAAATGTATCGCCTCATTGTTTGAAGTAGAACCAACTGTTGCAGTACGCAATCCTCCGATCCGTTTCAGAAAAGAAATTCCTGCGCCCTGGATGAAATTAATTATCACAGAAGGGAAGAACAGACAGGTAAGAAAGATGACCGCAGCAATCGGTTTTCCAACATTACGATTGATACGTTATCGTATTGAAGAAATAGAATTGGGTAATTTAATGCCCGGTGAAATGATCGAGCTGTCCAGAAAAATCATTTACAAAAAATTGTTCCATGAATAGTTTTTATGAAAAAACAGAGGGTGAATACCAAATAAGTACCGATCCCTCTAAATTAGATCTCAGGGTTATTCACAAATATTTGTCTGAAGAATCTTATTGGGCAACCGGTATCCCTTTTGAAAAAGTAAAAACTTCAATCGACAATTCTTTATGCTTTGGTTTATACCATCATGATGAACAGGCCATGCCTACCGACAGGCAGATCGGTTTTGCAAGACTGATCACCGACAAAACAACATTTGCTTATCTCGCCGATGTGTTTGTATTGGAAAAAGAAAGAGGAAAGGGCTTATCTAAATTTTTAATGGCCGCCATTCAATCGCATCCTGAATTATTAAACTTAAGAAGATGGTTGTTAGGTACAAAAGATGCACATGGTTTGTATGAGCAATTTGGCTGGACAAGAATTACTGAGGAACTATCAAAAAGATTTATGATGCGGTTCAATCCCGATATTTACAAAAGCTAAGGCAGCATTATAATTTCTATTTGTGTCATTATATATAGGAATATGAAAAAGCTATTGATTCTTTTCATCTTTATTACCATCTCATCTATTGTATTTTCTCAAAAAACAGATAGGTTTTCTATTGGATTGTATGTTCCTGTCGGTAAGGTTGATTATAATATCGGGATGAAGTCAGATGGAGGATATCGTGTAAAAGCCGGTTTTAGAATGGGTATTGATCTTTCTTATGCGATACTCAAACACCTTCATATTAGCTCCGGATTTGAATATTACAATAATAAAATGGAAGCTTATTCGATCATGCCCGGATTCACAGGAACAATCCCGGGTTCTCAACAAATCCTAACTATACCCCTTTGTCTAAAGGTTGATATTTTAAAATACTTTTTCATTACAGGGGGATATTTATTCGATAAAGAGCTTCAAAACGATAATGCACCAATTATTAATGGCCGTGGTTTATTATTAGGGTTTGGTTTTCAGTACACTTTAAAGAACCACATGACTTTTATAATACAACCTTGCTTACAAATGCATGCTGTACTAAGCAACGGAAATAATTTTTATGATCCGGGCATTAAATTTGGCATTGGTTATAAATTTTGACTTTCTTTTATCCCAATAAAATTCTAATTGTACAAGTACTTCGTCGCATAAAGCCATAAAGTAGAAGTGTCGTCTCTTTCTGCGAAAGAGTCGAAGGCAACAGACGATGCCATGAAAATCTACTATTGGCTCAATAATCATTTTCCAAAACTTATCTTTGCCGCAATTCGTATTTCGTATATCAAAATCGTACTTACCAAATGAGTCAACATTTAAGTGAACAAGAGATCATTCGACGTGAAAAATTAAACAAGCTTCAACAGGCAGGTATCAACGCCTATCCTGCGGCATTGTATCCAGTTTCCCATTTTTCGAAAGAGATCAAGGATAATTATACCGAAGAGAATAAAGAAGCCTATGCAAAAGTTTGTGTGGCAGGAAGGATCATGAGTATTAATGATAAAGGAAAGGTTTTCTTTATTAAGATCCAGGACAGCAAAGGTATCCTGCAATTATATGTGAAACGGGATGAGATCTGTCCTGAAGAAGACAAATCTTTCTGGGATAATCTGATCAAACACGGGTTGGATCTGGGTGATATTATTGGTTGCACCGGTTATGTGTTCATTACCAAAACAGGTGAAACCTCTGTTCATGCACAAACCATCAGTTTACTTAGCAAATCATTAAAACCATTGCCCGTTGTAAAACGCGATGAAGAAGGCAATGTGTTTGACGAAGTGACTGACCCTGAATTTCGGTACAGACAACGTTATGTTGATCTGATCATCAATCCGCATGTCAAAGAAACTTTCGTAAAAAGAACTACATTAATAAATACTATCCGTGAATTTTTAAATGAGCGTGGTGCACTGGAAGTGGATACGCCTGTATTGCAATCCATTCCTGGTGGCGCGGCAGCAAGACCATTCATTACACATCATAATGCGCTGGATGTTCCATTCTATCTGAGGATAGCGAATGAACTGTATTTGAAAAGACTGATCGTTGGAGGATTTGATTGGGTATATGAATTCAGCCGTAATTTCAGAAATGAAGGAATGGACAGAACACATAATCCCGAGTTTACTGTTTTGGAATGGTATACTGCATATAAGGACTACTTCTGGATGATGGAAACAACAGAGCAGTTGCTTGAAAAAATTGCAATTGCTTTACACGGTACCACCGACGTGCAAATGGGTGAAACCATTTTGAATTTTAAAGCACCTTACAAACGTATCAGCATTCATGATGCCATCAAAGAAAATACAGGCATTGATGTCAGTGAACTGGATGAAGCAGGTCTTCGTGTTGTTTGCAAACAACTTAAAATAGATGTGCCGAATAATATCGGAAAGGGAAAATTGATCGATGAGATCTTTGGTGCCACCAGTGAACACAAATATGTACAACCGACTTTCATTATTGATTATCCTGTTGAGATGAGTCCGTTAACAAAGAAACACCGCAGTAAAGAAGGATTAGTGGAAAGATTTGAATTGATGGTGAATGGGAAAGAGATCGCCAATGCCTATAGTGAATTGAATGACCCTATCGATCAACGCGACCGTTTTGAAGAACAAATTAAATTAATGGAAAGAGGCGATGATGAAGCAATGTTCATCGATCATGATTTTTTACGTGCTTTAGAATATGGGATGCCGCCAACTTCAGGTATTGGTATCGGGATTGACCGTTTGTGTATGTTGATGACCAATCAGTCTTCCATTCAAGATGTACTGCTGTTTCCGCAGATGAGACCGGAACGTATGGACAATCAGGAATAATAATGAAGAATTTTATAAACAATTGTACAATAGCAGATAAAATTTTATCTGCTATTTTTTTGTGCAAGAATTGAATTCGGTTGCGATACTACTACCATCTGATACTGATAATTTTTATTGGAACAACTGGATGACCATCCGGTCTTATATACGAGACGGGCTGTTGCTTCTGCAATCGAAGAACGGGAAGAACGAATTATTTTGCTATAGAGTTTCATAAAAGGATTGATTTTAAAAATCTTATTAAAAACGAGCTTTAGATAATGCGGCTTTAATTTTTAAACTCCGTTTCATAGTATTGATTTTAGTTTGTTCTTTACTAACAGCGCATAAGACGATACAATAATGATCAGTAAAATAAAAGTAGATAGGGTGGCTACTTTTATATTTTCGGTTTTTCTTTCAGTTCTCATCTTTATAGGATTTTTATTTAAATATTTAGTTAATGATAGCGGAAGCCATCATGATGGCTACAAAAAATATGGTAAGGCTGTTTGCGATAGCGTGGTCAATGATAATTTTTGATCTCATGTGATTTTCTTTTTTACAAAATTTTCATGCTGGCAATAGCAGATATTAAAACGATCAAAGTAAAAAATACAAAAAAGCCATTTGCTATTCCTTTATCAAATTTTGGGGGCTGGTTTATCATTTTATTAAAATTGACGAATTAATTAACGAATGCAGAAGCCATCATTACCACTACAAAAAATACAGTTAATGTGTTTGCGATGGTTTGATCGATCTTAATTTGCGTTTTCATGATCTTTGGTTTTAGTGTTTTTGAATTGTTTGTTTGAAATAATAATATTCAATTCTGTGCCAGACACCTAAACAGTTGATAATCAACATTATTATACCTAATTAACTGCGGGATTCTTCCTTAAAAGAGAAATTTTTCCAAGATCAGGAAGGGTTTATTCCAATAAAAAAGGCGTTGAAATAAATCAACGCCCTTTCCATCAGTTATTAAAAGCAATTTAATCCCTGTAATTCAATGCGGGTTTTCGATCGCCTAACAATGCTTTGTATTGGTAATCGCCCTTATCTTTCTTGAATTCTTCTTTTGCCTTTTCAATCAAAGCTGGTGTCGTAAAAACATCGATGGCTGTTAATGCCATTGTCTTTGCTGCCACCAGCATTCCCTTTGTGCCTATTTCGGTACCGCCACTCGCAACCGCTTGCCAGCTATGTGCAGGAGTTCCCGGAATCCATGTGGCAGCGCGTAAACCAACAGTTGGGGCTGCATAACTTACATCACCAACATCAGTAGAGCCTCCACCGGCATCTTCTTCTACTTTCAATGGTTTCACTGTTGCTGCTGATTCAATTGCAGGAGGCTTTACGGTGAAGGATGACTGAATTTTTTTTCCGAATTCGATCTCTTCATTAGTATATGTTACACCACCTACTCTTTCAAGATCCTTTTGCATCACTTCGGCCAGTGTTCTGTTCAATAATAGATCATGTGTGCCACCGATGATCTCATAATCCATTGTTGTTCCTGTTCCCAATGCGGCACCCTCGGCTGCTTTCACTACTCTCTCAAATATTGATTTTACCATGTCTCTCTTTGGATGACGAACATAATAATATACTTCCGCAAAATCAGGCACCACATTCGGAGCCTTACCACCATTGGTGATCACATAATGGATCCTTGTTTCCTGCGGCACATGTTCCCGCATCATATTCACCATATTATCCATGGCTTCTACTGCATCCAAAGCAGAGCGACCTTTATCGGGTGCCGCAGCTGCGTGTGCAGAGATGCCGTGAAAACGGAATTTTGCAGAAGAATTTGCCAATGCACTTGTCATCGTAACGCCATTCTCCGCTCCCGGATGCCAGTGTATCACTACATCAACATCAGCAAATAATCCCGCACGAACCAGATATACTTTACCGCTGCCGCCTTCTTCAGCCGGGCAACCATACACACGGATCGTTCCGCTCAACTTTTTTTCTTCCATTAATTTTTTGATCTCAATACCCGCTGCAACAGATGCAGTACCGAATAAATGATGGCCGCAACCATGCCCTGCATCTTTACCCGCCGATACTTTTTCAGGAACAGCCTGTTGTGATAATCCGGGCAATGCATCAAACTCAGCTAAAATGGCAATTACGGGAGACCCGCTGCCGTAAGTCGCAACAAAAGCTGTAGGCATATCTGCAATTCCTGCCTTTACAGAAAATCCCGCATCCGTCAATGTTTTCTGATGTAATGCAGAACTCTTTACTTCTTTATAGCCTACTTCAGCATAATCCCATATCTGCAATGCGATCTTTTTATAATCATCATACTTAACCTGTAAATCAGTAATAGCTTCCGATTTTAATGCTTCTGCAGGGTTTACTATCGGCTTTTTCTGCGCTGATGAAATATTTGCAATAGCGCAAAAACTTAGAACTAAAATGAATTGGCTTGTTTTCATGTGTGTGGTTTGTGAATTTGAAAATTAATCCTTTTCTGTTGTTGACAACATATAGTTTTATTACTAATGTTGGTATTACTTTTTTTAGGTACTGAAATAAATATTTTCATGATTTATATAATACATTGCAGATAGCAATTTTCAGTTACAGAATAATTAGTGAATTGATGAAAAAGATAATTCCGTTTTTGCTCGCTGTTGCTTTCATTTTTACAGGATGCTCCACAACTGTTTATATTCAGTCACCCGAAAAATTAAAAGGCAAGAGAGTTGCTGTTGGTGTGATCACGATCTCACAATTAAAAAAATCAAAAAACAAACCTACTGAAGACACTTTGTGCAGTTGCCTGGCCCAATCTACAGTAAATGCATTTTACCCATCACTTCAAAAAGCCGGCTTCACCGTGGTTTCATTTCCAACAATAGATGCAAATGATCTTTCGGGTATCATTAAAGCCGCCGATTCATTACGGGTTGACTATATATTATTTGGAACAGGAATCGTTGATATTGTCGGGCATAGTTCCTTCATGGATAAACTCACAATTAAACTGGTTGATGTTAAAACTGCTGAAAGTCCTTTATCAGGTTCCTTCTCCGGTTCCGGAGTTGGTGTCATAAAAGCAGCAGGCCGAATCGGAGATTTGATAGTGAGAAAAATGAATTAATCATTACACAAACAGGTCCTGATATAATTGTCCACCCGGAACAACCGAATATTTCGACAGATCAGTAATGCCTTCTTTTGCAAAAACTTCTTCATCAATAAATGTATTACCGGTACATTCTTCCGAGGATTTTGATAAAATATAATAAGCGGCATCTGCCAGCACATCAACCGTGCGGCTCATTTTTGCCAGAGCTTCGCCACCTAATAAATTTCTGACAGCTGCTGTATCGATCGTAGTTCTTGGCCATAATGCATTTGATGCAACCTTATCTTTTGCGAATTCTTTTGCCCATCCAATCGCCATCATGCTCATGCTGTATTTTGTAATGGTGTAAGCAACGTGTGGCCCCAACCATTTTGGATCGAGATTAACGGGCGGAGACAAAGTAAGAATATGTGCATTATTCCCTTTCTTTAAATAGGGCGCACAATTCTTTACTACGAGAAATGTTCCGCGAATATTAATGCTTTGCATCAGATCGAAACGCTTGGCTTCTGTTTGCTCAGTTCCGGTTAACTGAATAGCAGATGCATTATTAATAACAATATCGATGCCACCGAATTTTTCTACGGCCAATTCAACAGCTGATTGAATTTGTTCTTCAAAACGAATATCTGTTTGCACCGCCAAAGCCTTGCCGCCAATGGCTTCTATCTCAGCTGCTGCGCTGAAAATAGTACCCCCCAGTTTAGGATTTTCTTCGGTGCTTTTTGCTGCGATCACAATATTGGCGCCTTCTTTTGCCAAACGCAATGCAATGGCTTTACCAATTCCTCTGCTGGCACCTGTAATAAAAACTGTTTTGTTTTGAAATGACATAGCTATCGAGTTATAAGTTGAAGGTTGTAAGTTATAAGTTAAAACTGAAAACAAATGATCACCATCCTAAAAATGTTTTAATGATATGCTCTGTTTCCGCGCATGCTTTTTCCAGATCATCATTTACAATAGAATGGTTAAAATGTGTTTTGAAAGACATTTCATATTTCGCTTTACTTACCCTAGTTGAAATTGTTTCCGGCGTTTCGGTACCACGGCTCTCCAAACGTTTTTTTAATTCCTCCACGCTGGGCGGTTCGATGAATAGCGACAAAGAACTATTTTGATATTGCTGTTGCACATGAACAGCGCCCTTTACATCGATATCCAGCATCGGAATTTTTCCGTCATTCCATATCCGCTGCAATTCACTTTTTAAAGTGCCGTAATATTTTCCTTCATAAACCATTTCCCATTCGGCAAACAGATCTTCCTTTATCTTCTGTTTGAATTCTTCGACGCTCATAAAATAATAATCCACACCATTTTTTTCTTCTTTTCTGGGAGGTCTTGTGGCAGCAGAAATGGAAAAAGATAGTTTGGGATATTTATTCAACAGATAATGTGTAATAGATGTTTTGCCTGCACCTGAGGGAGCTGTTATGATAATTATTTTACCGATCATGATTATTTCTATGAACTGCAAAGAAAGGGAAGTTTTGCATCGCTCTGCAAATCCTTTATGCACTGTTATTGCTATACTATTACTTTAAAGATTGTCATCTTCTTTTGTTTCACGCAAAGGTTGCAACGAATACAACGGCCGCAACGGTTTCTCCATTTTTCGCAACATAACAGCACTTTATTAAATGCCTTCCTAACTCCCGAATCCCGTCTTGTCAACCTTGAACCTTCACCAATAACACAACTCTTTTAAATGCCTTCCTAACTCGCGACTCCCGACTTACGACTCCCGTCTTGTCAACCTTGTACACTCACCATTCACAGCACTTTATTAAATGCCTTCCTAACTCGCGACTTACGACTCCCGTCTTGTCAACCTTGTACACTCACCATTCACAGCACTTTATTAAATGCCTTCCTAACTCCCGACTCCCGACTTACGACTCCCCGTCTTGTCAACCTTGTACACTCACCATTCCAACACTTTATTAAATGCCTTCCTAACTCCCGACTCCCGACTTACGACTCCCCGTCTTGTCAACCTTGTACACTCACCATTCACAGCACTTTATTTAATGCCTTCCTAACTCGCGACTCCCGACTCCCGTCTTGTCAACCTTGTACACTCACCATTCCAGCACTTTATTAAATGCCTTCCTAACTCGCGACTCCCGACTAACTAGACTTTCACTTTCTTCCAGCTCCCTCGCTTAAACAAAACAACCGTGGTAATGGTCACACATATTTCTGTGGTGAGTATCGTAACGAAAACGCCGGTTGGCCCCCATTTTAAAACGATCGCCAATAAATACGCTAGGGGAATTTGAAATATCCAAAACCAGAATAAATTCACCCATGTTGGTGTTTTGCTATCACCTGCACCATTAAATGCATTCATCATCACCATGCCTACTCCCCAGAAGATACAACCAACACTGAAGATATGTAATGCAGTAACTGCTGTTGCAACAACGTCTGCATCGGTGTTAATGATCCTGACTAAAAATTCAGCACCAAATAAAAATGCTGCCGTAACGATCAGCATGAATAATGCATTATACTTGGCCGTTTTCCAAACAGATCTTTCTGCACGATCGGGTTGTTGTGCACCCAGATTTTGTCCCACCAATGTTGCTGCTGCATTACTCAATCCCCATGCAGGCATCAGGAAAAAGATGAACCATCTGATAGCGATCGTATAACCCGCAACTGCATGACTGCCGAAACCCGTCATCATTCTTGCTAAAAAGATCCAGCTGGCAGAACCGATCAGAAATTGCAGTGCAGCGCTGGTAGCAATATTCATCAGGTTTTTCATGATCAGTTTATCAGGGATCAATTGCTGCAAATGAATTTTAATAATGCCCTTGCCTTTTAATAAATGATAGACCTGATAACAAACGCCCAATCCTCTTCCTGTTGTTGTGGCAATGGCCGCGCCCTGCAGTCCGAATTGATGAATGCAGATGGGACATAAAATAATATTGCAGATATTGGCAAACCATAAACTGCGCATGGCAATAGCAGCATCACCGGCACCGCGAAAAATACCGTTCAATAAATACAATAACATGATCACGATATTTCCAATAAGCATGATTCGTGTATATCCTGCTCCTGCCTGAATGATCTCATCCGTTGCGCCCATCAATCCCAATACATGCGGCGCAAAAAATATTCCCGTGATACTAATGATGATTGAAATGCTGATCCCCAGGATGATGGCCTGTGCCCCGTCCTTAGCAGCATCTTCATAATTTTTTTCTCCCACTCTTCTTGCGACCATGGCCGTTGCTGCCATACTTAATCCGATCGCCAATGAATAAATGATCGTAAGTACCGACTCCGTTAAACCAAC
>CAIMKO010000502.1 GCA_903841915.1 uncultured Chitinophagaceae bacterium
CTTATGCTACAATCATTGGGCAATCGTATCGGCATAACGGGCGAAACTTCGCAATGACGTTGCCGATGGAGAACCCCGCAGCCAAAGGCTTACAGCTCACAGCTAAAACCTCATAGCTCAAAACCAATCGCCAGCTATCAAATGATTACTCAATCTTCTTAGTATACAGATTATTAATATCAGATTCCTCACATCGCAATTTCATCTAAAACATAGAATATGCTTTTCGTAGCTCGTTCGGAAAGACAGTTCTTTCACCTTTATCACTCAACTTCAGCGTTTGATAAATAATCAACTGAAAAAAATGAAGCTGAAACCCTTGCAGCCAAAGGCTCATAGCTAAAAGCTAATAGCTAGAAGCTAACAGCCAAAATACATCTATCAAATGATTACTCAATCTTCTTCCCAAACTGCCTTAAAACAGCTTTTTTCCCCCTATATTTGCGCTCGTTAAAAACAGATACAGTCGTCGGTCATTTTTATGTTCCCCCCAGTTTGATCGGATTGCCGTAAATATCTGTTTTCTAATTATTTGTGATAATTTTACGAGATGTAGGATTAGCACATCTTTATTTTAAACCTTATTAAAACGAACCAAGACTAGTCAGCATTTTTCTTTAAAAAATTAAATGAAGAAATGCCGGCACTGTGGGTTAGGTTGGCGAAGCCGTGAATAAAGGTTTAAAAAGTTTAAAAGGTTCAAAAAGTTAAAAGGTTGGGGAAAAGGGAAGTCGGTATTTAGAACAATAGATTCAACCTGACTTTGCATATCAAACAATACAATGCTTTCTTTTAAAAATACAAGATTAGATATACAGCAACAGGATGCTTTAGAAACTGCATTGGATAATGTAAATGCAAATGTGTACTTATTTGGTTCAAGGGCAGATCTTTCTGCTAAAGGAGGAGATGTAGATCTGTTATTGGTTTTAAATGACGAAAAGCAGGATGTTTTTAAAACAATGATGCAGGTCAGCAGAAAATACCAAACTGTTTGTGATGAAAAAATTGATGTATTGGTTTATCCTGCTTTACAGCATCTCGATAAAGAACAAAGGTCTTTTTTTGACAGTATCCATAAAATATGCCTGACAATTTAAAAGCCATATTGGAACAAAACGGTATCAAGCTTAGAAGAAGCATCGCTATCTTTTTGGCTATTGCAGAAAACGCTCCTGTTTATGATTCTTTGTATGTATACACAGCTTCCGAATTGGAAAAATTTGATGCATTAACCGGTCGTTTTTTAAGGGTATATGAAACTGCTGTTCAATTTTTCAGAACAGTTGATCTTTTCGAAAGTATTGAAAAGGCTGACACTTTCCGTGATCTGATTCATCATGTATGCAAATTAAGATGGATTCAAAATGAAGAAATCTGGATGGAAATGCGTATTGTTCGTAATAAAATAACACATGATTATTTGCCGGAACAATTTTCGGAAATGTATAGCATCATTTGTACTGCGTTTACGAAAGAGATCATCTTTTTGAATAGTAAATTGGGGATTTGAGTGTTAAGTCATTAGTCGGGAGTCTGCTGTCTGGAGGAAGAAGGTCGTGAATCGGGAATCGCGGGTTTAGAAACGGTTGTCATTTTGAATCCCTACAAATGGAAAGATCAACAATACAAGTACTTGCTATCCTTCCATTATTTACTATCTTTATTATCTAAATTTCGAAGTAAAAGAAACCTATATATACATACATATATACATGCAAACATACATACATACATACATA
>CAIMKO010000503.1 GCA_903841915.1 uncultured Chitinophagaceae bacterium
AAGAATCAAGGCAACATCTCTTCTATTTCCAGTTCCACATAATTCAAATCTTTGTGAAATGTTTCTTCGGTAAAATAAAACGCTACCAGTGTGATGCTCATCACCACAATACCTGTTATGATACCACTTTTAATGATCGTAAAGCCCCATGACTTTTGAAACAGATCAAGGAACATTAAATTAATTAATGGTAATGCCCCACGGACCATATTGGGAATAGTAGTTGCCGCTGTTGCCCTTAGATTGGTGCCAAATTGTTCTGCCCCCATCGTAATAAAAATAGCCCAAAACCCGGTACTGAATCCAAGAAATGCGCAAATACCATACATCCTTTGATCGGAAGAATTATAACTGCTGAAGAAAAGAATCAATGCAACAATGCATAAACAATAATACAATAACAATGCTTTTTTACGGCTCTTGAAATATTGACTTACTAATCCCACGAACATGTCTCCGATAGCAATGGCTGCATAGGCAAACATGATGGACCGTCCGGAATCGATAGTTGTACTTCCAAACATGGCTTTCCCGAAACGATCACTTTGATTGACTAATATCCCAATCACATACCATGTGGGCAAACCGATCAAAATAGCGAGCGCGTATTTTTTCAATCGTTTCCCATTATTGATGAGCATGAAAAAATTACCACGTTTTACATTGGTTGCTTTCACTTCTTTGAACATCCCTGATTCAGCAACTGAGATCCTTAAAAACAATAATAATACCCCTAACCCTCCCCCAATTTCATAACACAAGCGC
Source organism: uncultured Chitinophagaceae bacterium (assembly GCA_903841915.1). Classification (GTDB taxonomy): domain Bacteria; phylum Bacteroidota; class Bacteroidia; order Chitinophagales; family Chitinophagaceae; genus CAIQDX01. The sequence continues at coordinate 766 of CAIMKO010000503.1, forward strand.
CAGTCTTTTGTCAACTGGTATGTGAAGTAGGCCACTACTGCTCCACTTAATCCAATACCTGCGACCATGGATGTTCCGATACCTCTTTTGTTTTTAGGCAACAATTCACTCACCAAAGTGATACCTGCACCCAATTCCCCCGCCAAACCAACACCGGCAACAAATCTGCATAAAGCATATTGATCAACCGTCTGAACAAATCCGGTAACAAAATTAGCCAAACTGTATAAAATAATTGAACCGAACAAAACACTTAACCTGCCCTTTTTATCACCCAAAACACCCCAAAGAATTCCACCCAGTAATAACCCAACCATTTGCCAGTTAATGACCCTGGTACTGTCGGCAAGTATCGTTGCATCAGTTGCACCAACACCGATCATACTTGGTTTTTTAACGATAGTAAAAAGTAGCAAATCGTAGATATCAACAAAATAACCCAATGCTGCTACAATAACAGGAAGCGACAGAATGCCGTATTTTTTTTGGTTCATGGTGTTGCAATGTTGAAACTAAAATACAATTAATTACTTCAAAACCTATGTTTCAATAAAGTTCAGATCCTTACCAAAAGATTCTTTTGTTTTGTAGGCTGCAATAACAGCTAAGCCCATTACGATCAATCCGCAGATCCATCCTCCTGTGAAATAATTATTTGTAAGAGAACGTATTCCTTTAAATAATAAAAGCACCAATGGCAATGCTCCGCGCACCATATTGGGAATAGAGATGGCAGCCGTTGCTCTGAGATTTGTACCAAATTGTTCTGCACTCATCGTGATATATAAAACAGAGATACCCGAACCCAATCCCAAACCTGCGCAGATCAAGTACATATTGGTGGCACTGCCGCCACTTTGCAAAAAATACAAGAGTATAAAAACAGAACTGATGCCATAATAAATAAATAATGTTTTTCTTCTGCTCTTAATATAATTGCTTAATAATCCTGCACTCAAATCACCGATCACCAATGCGGCATATTGGCATAATACAGCCTTAGCGGGATCGATATTTTCTATCCCCATTTCTTTCCCGAATTGATCGGAGAAAGTAATCAGAATACCTATCATATACCAAACGGGCAATCCGATGATGATGCCACGCATATATCTAAAGAATCTTTCTTTCTTATTGAAGAACATGAAAAAATTACCTCGTTCGATCTTACTCTCTTTCAGTTTTGCAAACATGGAACTTTCCATCACACTCAGTCTTAAAAATAACAGCATTATTCCCATACCACCACCAACAAAATAGCAGAGCCTCCAATTATCATTAGATAACTTAAAAACAAAATAAGCTGTTATTGCACCCAGCACACCTGTTGTTGCTATGATAGTGGAAGCAATACCTCTTTTTTCTTTCGACAACATTTCACTCACCAATGTAATGCTTGCACCCAGTTCTCCCGCCAAACCAAAGCCGGCAATGAATCGCAGAATAAGGTATTGATGCGGATCGGTAACAAATCCGTTGGCGATACTTGCAAATGAATACATAATGATGGAACTGAACAGTACACTTAACCTTCCTTTTTTATCGCCCATCACTCCCCAGAGGATACCCCCTAATAACTGACCGATCATTTGTACGCTCAAAATATTTTCACCCTGAACCAATACCTCACTAGGTGATAAACCTAATGAAGCCAGACTCGGTTTGCGGATAATATTGAATAATAAGAGATCGAATATGTCCACAAAGAATCCCAATGCACCAACAATCACTGTCAATGAAAAAATGCCTTGTTGCTTTTGATTCATGCTTTAATTATTTGGAAGTGGTTCTCCTTTTTCCAAAAACCAATTTAATGATAACAGGAGCTGTCGTTACCAAAACAATTCCGAGTACAATTACTTCAAGATGTTTAGTGAGATCGAAATTATATTTCTCGATGAAGAATTTGTGCAGATAATGCCCCCCAGCCAACATTGTTGTTGCCCATGCAATACAACCCACCACATTAAAATAAGAGAATTTCTTCTTATCCATTTCAACAATACCAGCCACGATCGGTGCAAATGTTCTTACGATTGGAATAAACCTTGCGAAGATGATGGCACTGCCTCCATGTTTTTCATAGAATTCATGTGCCTGTTCTAAATAATGTTTTTTGAAGAGGAGATTATCTTTCCAGGTGTACATTTTATGTCCCACTTTATTTCCAAACCAATAACCCACGGTATTACCAACTATTCCTGCAACACTCACGAATGTAATGATCATCAATAGATTTATAACGTCACT
>CAIMKO010000504.1 GCA_903841915.1 uncultured Chitinophagaceae bacterium
AAGAGTGCAGAGATAAAGCCTCATCCTATCTTTCCCCGAAGGGGAAGTGAAATGGAGAAGATTTAAATAGAATTTGAAAATCAAAGAATAGAATTATGATTATAGATACTGTTAAAAACGCATCGAAATATTATTCATTGCACCCTTTGTTTGCAGAAGCATTTGAATTTATCAGTCAAACTGATCTGGCAAATGCAGAGATCGGAAAATCTGATATTGCGGAAGGATTAAAAGCCATCATCAGTAATGCTTCCGGAAAAACAAAAGAAGCGAGTATCGCAAAATTTGAATGCCATAATAAAAACATTGACATTCAGTTTTGCATCAAAGGTTTGGAAACCATCGGATGGAAACCAAGAGGAAACTGTCAAAAGCCTAATGGGGAGTATAATGATGAAAAAGATGTAGCTTTTTTCAGTGATGCTCCGGATATGTACTTTCAATTGACCGATGGGCAGTTCGCGATCTTCTTTCCCGAAGATGTGCATGCACCAATGATCGGTGATGGTGAGATAAAAAAATTAGTGATTAAAGTGAAAATTTAAAAATATGAGTAAGACACAAGTAGTAGTTAATGCGATCATTGCGCAAGGAATGCTTCCCTTATATTTCAATCCTGATGAAACGATCAGTATAGAAATTCTAAGAGCAGTGTACAAAGCCGGTGTAAAAGCGATTGAATACACCAACAGGGGCGAAGCAGCTTTAAAGAATTTCAACAGGATGGTCACCATCAGAAATGAGGATATGCCTGAACTGCTATTAGGTGTAGGGACGATCAAAAACCTGCAGCAGGCAGAAGATTATTTAAAAGCTGGAGCCGACTTTTTAGTGAGCCCCGGTTTTGTAAAAGAGGTTGCCGACTATTCAGTTGCCAAAGATATTTTTTATGCACCGGGTTGTATGACTCCTACAGAGATCATTGCTGCTGAAAATGCCGGAATAAAATTCATCAAACTGTTCCCGGGTAATATGTTAGGGCCGGAATTTTTAAGCAGTATCAAAGATATCTTTCCAAAATTATTGTTCATGCCGACAGGTGGTGTTGATACCACCAAAGAAAATATCGAAAGCTGGTATAAAGCCGGTGTTTGTGCTGTAGGTATGGGAAGTAAACTGATCAGTAAGAAATTAATGGAAGCAAAAGATTATGCAACCATTGAAAATGAAACAAGGAAAGTCATGGAACTGATCGCAACTATTAAAAAATAAATCTCAAACCATTAATATGTCTGCAAATAAACTTGGTAAATACAGATGGACGATTGTAGCACTTCTTTTCTTTTCTACGACCATCAATTATATGGACAGAAATGTAATTGGATTTCTGAAGCAATATTTTTGTTCACCGGAAGGATTCGGATGGACGCCTTTAGAATTCTCATATGTAACTACATTGTTCACGATATTTTACGCAACATTTACCTTATTTGCAGGGGCAATCATCGACAGGATAGGAACCAAATTAGGGCTTGCCCTTTCTTTGATCGGCTGGTCTTTTTTCGGGATGATGAATGCGTTTGTTGGTAAAACTGTTTTTTTTCATGTGTTAATAAGGAGTTTATTCGGAGCTGGAGAAGCAGGTAATTTCCCTGCATCTATTAAGACAGTAGCGGAGTGGTTTCCTAAAAAGGAGAGAGCTCTTGCAACCGGAATATTTAACAGCGGTTCAAATGTTGGTGCAATGATCTCGGCAATTTTCGTGCCCTGGTGTTTGGCTTTTTTTGGTGCAGAGCTTGGGTGGAAACTTTCATTTATCATTACTGGTGCAATTGGATTTGTATGGCTGATATTTTGGTTTAAACTCTATGATACACCGGCAAAACAGAAAAAGTTATCAAAAGAAGAGTTTGAATATATTCATAGTGATGATACAACTGAAAGTAAATTACAGGATAAAATAAAAGTATCCTGGTTTAAATTATTAAGCTATCGCCAAACATGGGCATTTTTTATAGGGAAATTCATGACCGATGGAATTTGGTGGTTTTTCTTATTCTGGACACCTGATTATTTAAAACAACAGTTTAATCTTGAACCTAAAGTGCAGGGGTATCTTTATTTTATCATTCTCGGTGTTGCAATCTTTGGAAGTGTATTTGGTGGGAGCTTGCCCATGTATTTTATGAATAAGGGATGGGCCACTTACAAAGCACGCATGACAGCTATGTTATTGATCGCATTTTTACCGCTATGTATTTTAGCAACGCAGTTTTTTGCAAATGAGTCTCTTTTTGGAAGGAGTAGTGCGATTATCATTGCCGTTTGTATCCTTTGTATTTGTGCCGCAGCGCATCAGGCATGGTCTGCTAATTTATTTACAACTGTATCAGATATGTTCCCCAAAAAAGCTGTGGGGTCAGTTACCGGAATAGGAGCAGCTGCCGGAGGTTTAGGTGGTGCTTTGTTTCAACTGCTCGCAGGGGCTTTGAATACTTTCTTTGCCGGATCTGCTTATCTTATTTTATTTTTCATTTGCGGGCTATCCTATTTAACAGCCTGGTTGTTGATGAAAATATTGGTGCCTAAATTTGTGCCGATTAAGGATCTGTAATAAGTATCAGAATTAATTTAGATCAAAATTGATAAATAAAAAAGGCGATTCAATTAAGAATCGCCTTTTATGCGTGCCCACGAAAGGAGTATTTTTCGCTGAATTCAAACTTATTTAACTTTATGTGCTTTGGCTTGTAACGCAATACAGTAAAGGGTTTCAAGTTACAGTGGAGATAAAGTAAAAAATGTGAAAGTAAAAGAGTTATTCCCCCAATTATTCCCCCCGATGAATTATTAAGCTATATATTTATGACGAAAATATTTCATTAAGGAAATAAGTTCTTTACATAAATGCCTCAAGTAACATTCTTTCTCAAAGATAAAAATTCAAAAGAAGAAACATTAGTTTATTTAGTTTTTCAATTTAATCGGAAAGTTTTAAAATA
>CAIMKO010000505.1 GCA_903841915.1 uncultured Chitinophagaceae bacterium
GATCAATAACCAACGTTGAATAATAGGGCTTTGGTTCTTTCAAAACAAAACGAACTATATTTCCTTTTACTTCATAACTGCAGTCTGTTTCTTTTCTACCTTCAGGTCTATTTAAATAACTTATAGGTAACCCTTCCTGAACTTCATCAACAGAAGTTTTAATTCTCAATGTTCCATCTTTCACTTTTATTCCATCTGTCCCATCAAAAAATAAAGAGATTTTATCTACTTCTCCACCAGGGTTAACAATGATATCATATTTCAGTTGACCAGTTGAAGATGTATAATATCTCACATCAATATTGGGATACACATTTTTATATGTAATAGCTTGATATTTTTTACAGCCGCCCACCCATTTAGTAGAATCATTCCCAATGAAATAGTTACTATAAGATTCAACTTGCTTTTCTTTTACGATCTGAGGCTTAATATTAGCATTCAGAAATTTTACTTCATAAGCATGCGAATGAAGTATAAGCGAAGCCTCTGAAGATGAAACTGGTGATTTAACTTTTATATCTGTCGACAGAGTCGATTTGAGCGGCCCCGAATTGCTATCCATTCCACTCTTCGAGTCGCCGTGATAATAATTTGCAATCGCTTTCAGGTCATCATGATTATGCAGAACCATAGTATAACCCCCATCAACTTTTAAGAAAAAAGCTCCTGCAGAAAGTTCTCCTTTAAAAGCAACCTTTTGATCCCATTGCCCTTTATTCTCGATGAATTCCAGATATGACTGGGCAGAGAGTTTTCCTGAGAAAACACCGCATACCAAAACAAAGAATATTAGCCGCATTAATTTCATCAAAGGGGTAAAATTATTTTCGCGCTTAACGAAAATTAAATAATAAAATAGCAATAAGTAAAGGTATGCTCGATAGTAGGGTTTCCTTTTATAGTTCTTAAATTTAGCTATTATTTACGAAATCTTGCTCCATCCCGTTTTCCCTTTCTGCGACCGCAGAAAGCTTTTTAATTGCAAATTCTTTGCCATACTGATCTCAATATCTTCTTCCAATAAATTTTCTGCTTCAAATCTTGCCAGTTCCAATAACTGTTTATCGTTCACAATGCTTGCCAGCTTAAAGTTTAGTGCACCACTTTGTCTGGTGCCTTCAATGTCGCCCGGACCTCTTAACTGGAGGTCTTTTTCTGCGATCTTGAATCCGTCATTGGTAGCACACATGATATTGATACGTTCTCTGGCATCTTCGCCTACTTTACTACCCGTTAATAAAATGCAAAAACTTTTTTCTGTTCCTCTCCCAACTCTTCCACGTAACTGATGCAGTTGTGATAACCCGAATTTCTCCGTGCTTTCGATCACCATCACTGTAGCATTGGGAACATTCACGCCAACTTCAATAACGGTTGTTCCTACCATGATCTGTGTATCTCCGCTAACGAATCTTTGCATATTGGCATCTTTTTGTTCTGCCGGCATTCTGCCATGCACCATACTGATACTATACAAATGTTCGGGAAAGAAACTTTTCACCTGCTCATACCCTTGCATCAGGTCTTCATAACTCATCTTCTCACTTTCTTCGATCAGCGGATATATAAAGTATGCTTGTCTGCCTTTTGTGATCTCTGTCTTCACAAAGTCCATTACACTTGCCCTTGAATTTTCATAACGGTGAACAGTAGTGATGGGTTGCCGTCCGGGCGGTAATTCATCCATGATACTATAATCCAGATCTCCGTATGCCGTCATGGCCAATGTACGCGGAATCGGTGTTGCAGTCATGACCAATACATGCGGCGGAATGATCGCTTTTTCCCAGAGCTTGGCTCTTTGTGCCACACCAAAACGATGCTGCTCATCCACAATGGCCAATCCTAAATTCTTGAATTGAACAATATCTTCAATGATGGCATGCGTGCCCACCACAAAATGGATCGTATCGTCTAATAGTCCCTTGAGTATTTTTTTTCTTTGTGCCGTTTTACTGCTGCCCGTAAGAAGGGCAATCTCGATCGGCATCTCTTTTAATAATTCGCTCAATCCGTTAAAATGCTGCTGTGCCAGTATTTCAGTGGGCGCCATCAAACAACTCTGGTAACCATTGTCTGCTGCGAGCAACATACTCAGCAATGCAACGATCGTTTTACCACTTCCAACATCACCCTGCAA
>CAIMKO010000506.1 GCA_903841915.1 uncultured Chitinophagaceae bacterium
GGAAAAAATAAAAAATAAAAAACTTCCATCTGTTACATTACAGGAATTGGATAGTTTTAAAATCGCCAAATAATAAAAAAACTCTTAGCAAATGCTAAGAGTTTTTTTCTACCATTTCGTCAAAAGCTTGCTTATAGGCATTTCCCACAGGAATGGTATAATGCGATGCGATACTGATCTCGTTTCGGCTGATGGAATCAATGTGATTCAAGGATACAATATAAGAGCGATGAACACGTATAAAATTATCCTCCGGCAATTTGCTTTCAAACTGTTTTAAATTTTGCAAAGTAGTAAGCGGTGACGCCTTTCCCTTCATATAGATCTGGGTATAATCTCTTAAGCCCGAAAGGAACAATACATCACTCAAATTGATCTTAATGAGTTTATATTCTGATTTGATGAATAAAAAAGCTCGTTTGTTATTATCGTTCTTTGTCGATTTCATAAATGCTACGAGCTAAGTTATTCAATTTATGATTGTATTATCAGGATATGTCAAAAATAACAAAGCCTTCAACAATATTACATGTTGAAGGCTCTGCAGAAGAGGTATAGCTAAAAACAATATTTATTCTCTTCCAGTAACTTAGCACACACTCTTCTGCGCGCATCTTTAGTATTATAGGGCTCTACTTTGGTAAACCGCTTTAATCCAATGTGCATCATGCGTAATTCATCTCCATCGGCAAAACTGTTCAATGCATCCTTTCCGGCTTTGTTGATCTTATCAGCAGCATCATACAAATAAGTACGCATCATATCCATTTCTAAAGAAGCCGCTGCTTCTCCACGTTGTTCAGCTAATTTTATGGTGCGGAGCAATGCGCTCTCTGAATGAAAGATCTCAATTGCCATATCAGCAATATTCATGAGTATTTCCTGTTCTTTATCCAATTGCATCATTAATTTCTGAACAGCGGCACCGGCAACAATCAATATCGCTTTCTTGAAATTAGCAATGTATTTTTTCTCTTTTGCAAATGCACCTTCTTCTTCATTACCAAAATCAGGGATACTCATCAATTCTTTTTGTACAGCCATTGCTGGTCCCATTAGATCTAATTTTCCTTTCATGGCTCGTTTTAAAACCATATCAACGGTCAATAAACGATTTATCTCATTGGTTCCCTCATAAATTCTGTTGATCCGTGAATCCCTATATGCTTTGCTGATGATATATTCATCGCTAAAGCCATTACCACCATGTACTTGTACGCCTTCATCCACCACAAAATCCAATACTTCACTACCAAATACTTTCAACATGGCACATTCAATTGCATATTCTTCTGCAGCTCCCAATAAGGCTTTTTCGGTTGTTTCTCCTTCTTTTTCCAATGCTGCTTCTTTATCATCGATCCATTTTGCAGAACGGTACAAGGCACTTTCGCATACCCAAATACGGATAGCCATCTCTGCCAGTTTATGCTTAATAGCTCCAAACTTTGCGATCGGCATTTTGAATTGTTCGCGTGTTGCCGCGTATTGAACAGAGGTTGTAACTGCCCGCTTGCTTCCTCCTTGAGTGGCAGCGCATAATTTCAACCGTCCAATATTTAAAATATTAAACGCGATGATATGACCCTTGCCGATTTCACCCAGCAGATTTTCTACAGGTACTTTGCAATCCTGGAAATATAATTGAACAGTGGAAGATCCTTTAATACCCATTTTATGTTCTTCAGGTCCCTGTGTAAATCCTTCAAACCCTCTTTCTATGATAAAAGCAGTAAACTTATCGCCATCGATCTTTGCAAACACGGTATATACATCAGCAAAACCACCATTGGTGATCCAGCATTTTTGACCGTTTAGTAAATAATATTTGCCGTCATCACTCAGTTTTGCACTTGTTTTTGCACCCAATGCATCACTCCCACTATTTGGCTCTGTTAAACCATAAGCGCCTTTCCAGACGCCGCTTGCAAGCTTGGGAATATATTTTTGTTTCTGCGCGTCTGTGCCGAAGTATAAAATAGGCAATGTGCCGATTCCTGTATGCGCTGCAATTGCAACAGAAAAAGAATGACCGCCACCCAATCCTTCATTTACGATCGTAGATGTAATGAAATCTTTTCCCAATCCTCCATAGATTTCAGGGAAGGAAGTTGATAATAGTCCCTGTGCACCTGCTTTTTCGAGAAGCGATGGCATTAATCCCGGCTCTAGTTTATCGATGCGCTCTACAACCGGATATACTTCTGTATCCAGAAACTGATGGCACATGTCCATTACCATTTTTTGTTCTTCATCAAAATCTTCCGGAATAAAAGTTTCGAAGGGATTACTTTCTTTGATTAACCATTCGCCACCTTTCAGTGCATTGGTTTGTTGTGATGCAGTTGACATGACAAGAATATTTATTAGGTGAAAAGTTTTAAATTAGATTATCAAATACCTGTTGAAATACTTTTTTTACAGTTTCTATATCTTCCTTCATTACTCCTATCAGTGCTTCATTCATTGTTTGATTGGCCAGATCGATCGTCAATTGCTGTAATTCCTTGGCAGCATCGGTTAAACAAACCAAATTGATCCTTCTGTCTGTTTTTGAAGCTGTTCTTTTTACTAACTTTTGTTTCTCCAGATTATCGATCAACCTTGTAATACTGGGCTTATCTCTAAAAGTTCTGTTACACAATTCCTGCTGGCTCAGGCAATCTTCCTTCCATAAATGATACAACACACTCCACTGTTCAATCGTGATCTCCAATCCGGCCTGGCGAAAATTTTTCTGTAATCTTCTTGCCACAGCCGTTGATGCCATACCATTGATGACACTGTATAATTCTCCTCTTTTAAATTGGTTGTTTGGCATATAGTTAGTTATGCAACTAATTTCAAAATTGGTGTATCTTTAGCAGATTACCAAGTATTCTTCATTAATTTTTTGTAAGATTGAATATCAAAATCTTGGAAACAATATCAATTATATATAAACACTCGAGAATCAGTTACCGCCGTTTTGGACATGGGGATAAGATACTAGTATGCTTCCACGGCTATGGAGAAGATGCCGGTTCTTTTTTATTTCTTGAAAAAATATTAGGAAAAGAATTTGATTTCATTGCTTTGGATCTCCCTTTTCACGGATCAACAGATTGGAAGGAAGGTTTATTATGCACAGGAGATGATTTGATGAATATCATTGATCAGATAATCGGATACGGCAGCAAAAGTTTTGCAATTCTCGGCTACAGTATGGGCGGAAGAGTTGCGCTGCAATTATTGCAAGCCAATCCGGATAGAATTAAAAAGCTAATTCTGATTGCCCCGGATGGATTACATCACAATATCTGGCATCAACTTTCCACACAAACCACTATTGGCAATACGCTTTTTTCGTATACCATGAATCAGCCTTACTGGATGTTTAGTTTACTGAAACTGCTGACAGCAACAAAGCTTTTTAATAAAAGCATCGTCAATTTCGTGCATTATTATCTGGATGATCCGGATTCCAGACAGCTTTTATATAAAAGATGGACCGCCATGCGGAAATTCAACCCCAGTCTATCTTTATTGAAAAAAATTATTGCAGAGAAAAAGACCCGGATCTCCATGCTCTTCGGAAAATACGATCGAGTAATTCTGACCAAAAGAGGATTAAAGTTTAGAAAAAACCTTGAAGCCTTTATCAGGATCACAGAATTGGAAGCCGGTCATCAGCTCTTAAAACCAAAATATGCAGATGATATTGCCATGTTGATTCGCAGTTAAATTGTTTACTTTGCCATCATGTGGTTAATCATTTATTTATGGTGTACGGTTGCGTTGTTCATTCCTTATGCAACAATCATTTTACTGTACCGAAAATGGTTTCTGAAATTATCTCCCTTTTTGATCCCTGCTTCATTTAAACCACAGATCAAGTTCTCTATCATTATTCCTGCAAGAAACGAAGAAGCGAATATTCCTGCTTGTTTAGAATCGATCTTCCGGCAAAAATATCCAACCGGTCTTTTTGAAGTGATCATTATAGACGACCATTCCACCGACAGCAGCAGTGCTATTGTACAACAATTACAAGTTCAACATTCGAACCTCAAATTAATTCGCCTGGCCGACGAAATAGATGGTAAAGCATTAAACTCCTATAAGAAAAAAGCGATAGAAAGAGCGATAGATATTGCAACAGGTGACTGGATCATAACCACTGATGCGGATTGTATGATGACTGAAAAATGGATCGCTTCATTTGCAGCGATCATTCAGCAAAAAGATCCCGTATTTGTAGCGGCGCCAGTAGCTTTTAGCAATGATGGCGGAATCATTTCAACTTTTCAGTGTATTGATTTTACAAGCCTACAGGGCATTACAGCAGCTTCTGTATCTGCCGGTTTTCACAGCATGTGCAATGGTGCGAACCTTGCTTACCGAAAAGATGCTTTTAATGAAGTGGGCGGATTTAACGGAATTGATTCGATTGCCAGCGGGGATGATATGTTATTGATGAATAAGATCAAAAAAAGATTTCCATCGAAGATTGCATTTTTATTTTCAAGGGAAGCAATTATTACAACAGATCCAATGCCCGACTGGAAAAGCTTTTTAAACCAAAGGATCCGGTGGGCAAGTAAAGCAGATCAGTTTAAGGATAAAAGTATTTTTTGGGTTCTTTTTTTAGTTTACTTCTTTAATTTATTCTTATTTATCATGCCTTTTCTGTCATTCTTTTACCCTTTACTATTTTTATACTGGCTTGCTTTTCTTGTCTTAAAATCCTTTGTTGAATTATTGTTTATTATTCCGGTTGCTGCATCTTTTGGGCAAACATTTATGTGGCAGCTGCCATTACTACAACCTATGCATATTGCCTATACCGTGATGGCCGGATGGTTAGGAAAATTCGGCACGTATCAGTGGAAAGGGCGAAAAGTGAAATAGCTGAATCTCATAAATCCTACAAAATCAATAGGATATTAACTAGCCGGCATTTGTATTTCTATTTTTTTCAGGCCAATAGGCATAAATAATCAAAAAGATCATTGCCAAAAGTATAACGGGAAAGAAAAATAGGTTTTTCATAAACAAAAAATTTATCGGTGTTAGGACTTTTTGTATTCACTAAAGTTTAATGTGCCATGTGTTTATGATAGCAAGAAGGTTGCTAATGTTGCCTTGCAATGGCATTATTCGGCAAAAAAGGTCTTTTTTCGGTAAACCATGCGGATGAATGCTCAACCTTTTTGCCCTCTTTCAGAACATAATAAAATTCAGGGTATTGTTATGCAATAGATTGCTTTTCTTCTTTTAGTTTTTCATCCAGTAAAAAAATAATCCCAAGGCTAAGCCAGAACAGGCTTCCGATCTTATCTGTTTCTATCAAATCACTCAAAAAATTGACTGTTGCAATCATAACCAAGATGATCCCTGTGGTAATAGCTATTGACCTGTAAAACCTGTTTTGCATTTGATGATACAGTTGCTCTGTTTTTAAAAGCATGGCAAATAACAAAGTAGAGAATAAGATCAGACCAATGATTCCTTGCTCCAGGGCTGTGAGTAAAAAGTAATTATGGACCGAAGAGTGATCTGGATTATTGCTTACCCAGGTTTTAAAACCGTTTACAGCATATGGTTTATAATTATTGTAAAAATTATTGGGGCCAAAACCAGTAATAGGCTTCGCCGCGATCATATTTGCTGCAGCTACCCACCGATAAAACCTTTCGGCATTAGAAACATCTTTTAAAGTTACCGTTGCCTGCAAATGTTCGCTAAAGTCGGAATGAAAAATGGTATGCTGATAATCCGGCGAAAATTGTAAGTAATTGTCATTGATTGATAGCCAGCTCACAGAACCGATGAAAAGAATGACGATCATAATTAATAATAGCCGCATTCTTTTGTAATGAATAATTAAGCCGGCCATAATTCCAAGAACCAATGCGGCCCAGGCGCCACGCGAATAAGATAATACCAAGCCTGCAATGCCGATAATGATTCCAATATTGATCAAACCTGAATATCGCTGGCCATTTGCTGTAAGTTTTCTAATACACCATAAAACTGCCAATAAACAAACAAGCATAGCAGAATAATTAACATGATTTCGAAAGTAGGGATCAAGGACCTGTTTGACCCCTTCAAATGAAAAATCATAAAACGAGTGTCTTAGCAATGCTTGGAGTACTACAAAAAGCATTGGCAATAATAAACACAGCGCAAGTTTTTTAAAGTCGTTTTGAAAACGGAGAATGATCTGCGGCAAGAGAACGAATGGAACCACATACCAGATCTTTGCTAAAAAGAATTTTACAGAAAGAACCGGATCAACAGAAAAAAAACAACAGACCAATATCCAGAAAAGTTGCAGCACAAGTATCAAGAATAATGGCTTTCGCAAAATGTAGATCGGAAAAACTTCAGGCTTATAGACCCATTGAATAAAAAAAATACCCGTCAACAGCATTAACAAAATCTCATCAGGGAAATCAAGCCCCAGAGAATCGGTAATATTTAATTCCGTTGATAAAGGCAGGACGATCAACATCAGCCAGAATAATTGCTCGGTAAAAGAAACCGCATAATTAAATACAAGCGGAAGCAATATCCATACAAATGGAATAATGAACCATAAAAATTCATGTGTAAAAATTGCAGTGATCAAACTGACCATAAAGATCAGTGATGCGGTAATAAATAAACGATGATATCGCTGTGACAAAAACATTATTGCAGTGTTTGCTTTCTATCATACACCAAGGCAGCTATTACTCCAAATGCTGCGCTTATCAATAAAACAGAAAATAAAACAGTAATGATCACCGGCTTATCTGCAGATGCAGAGGGGAAGGCTTTTTCCACAATATATAACACAGGTGGTGTAGTTGCAATTGCTAGCTTTAATTCGCTTGTTGATCTTTGGTATTGTTTGAGCTGCTCTAATATAGACTGGTGCTGGCTTTCAAGCATTTCCTTTTTTAATAAGTTTTTATCAGTAGAAATGCTATCAGATATTTCTTTATACTGATTCTTTAAATCAGTAATAGATTCATTCAGTTTATTCAAGCTGGTTTGATATACTTGCTTCCACATATTTTGTTCTGTCTCCTGGATAATATCAATCACGCGGTTCGCCATATTTGCAGAAAGCTGTTTGTCTTTGGTACAAACAACAACCTTTAACTGATTGAATTCGGTTTTGGATAATTCAATATCTTTTTTCAATAGTTTAATGGCTCTCTTCCTTTTAATATTATCGTTCTCCCCTTTTACTTCGTAATAATCGTTCAGTTTAAATTGATCAACCAAAGCATAATAGACCGTATCAGATTTTGCAAAACCGATCAAAGTTTCTATATCTTCTCCGTTACCAAAGAAGGAATACAAGTTTTGAATACTGCTGTTAAATAATCTTGCCTTGTCAGCTAAAACAGGACTTGCCGGAACAACGACTGCTGTTGACCGATAATATTTTGGAACCACTAATAGCGCCATACCGGTAACTGCTAATGAGATTAGTACAAAAATGCCGATAGATCTCCACCGCTTTTGCAAAACGCTGACCACATCAATTAAATTAAATGAAGTTGAATTCATACTTTATCAATCAATTAAATATTACAGAGATCAGATTCCGTCTGTTACAACAACGTTACGGCTGTAACTTTCATCCAAAGAAATGAAAGTTTCTGTTCTTTCTATTCCTTTAATGTTTTGCAATTTATCGTGCAGCACATGTCGCAGCTGCTGTATGTCTTTACAAACGATTTCAGCAAACATGCTGTAATTACCGGTAGTATAATTCAATCGTACAATTTCCGGGATCTTCTTTAATTCTTTGGCTACGGAATCGTACAATGAGCTTTTTTCTAAATAAATTCCGATAAACGCAATTACATCATAGCCCAAAGATTTTAAATCAACCGATAATTTCCTACCTTTAACTACTTTCTGCTCTTCGAGTTTTTTGATGCGGACATGAATTGTTCCGCCGGAAACAAATAATTTTTTGCCCAAATCAGCATAAGAGATTTCGGCATTTTCCATCATCTCCTGGATGATCTGGAAATCAAGTTTGTCAAGATTTAATTTAGCCGCCATTTTTTATTGATTTTTGAATAATATTCAATATTAATACATTTTATTTGATAAATATCTATTTTTTAGAAAATTTATTTAAATATTATTCAACAATACTGCTATTACCCTAATTTTGGTCTATCAACAAGAATGAATAGTTCTTTATACTGTGGGGTGATGAAACTTTTGGCAGACATGCCCTCTCGTCTCGGGGGTGAGGAATCCAGGATAAACGTAGCATAGAGCCTTTCGCAAGAAAGACCGGGGTTGACCACCGGACTTTGTACTACAGCTAACTTCCTCGTGTAGGTTCGACTCCTACCCCTACAGCTTCTTATTTCGGTGTTTTAAGGCCTTTGAAGTTTTTACTTCGAGGGCTTTGTTATTTAAAAGCCTGCCTTACTTTTGATGCTTTATGGGACATAAGAAATTAATCCGCTTCGAAGCCATCAAAACCTTTTCCAACGTTTTAGAACATCCTGTTTGGATGAAAGGAAAATGGAAGGAATATTTTAAAAATGATAACCCTATCACCCTTGAACTGGCTTGCGGAAAAGGCGAATATGCTATTGGCCTAGGCAAATTATATCCGGAAAGAAATTTCATTGGAATTGATATTAAAGGTAACCGTATCTGGCGTGGCGCAAAAACAGCTATCGATGAAGGCTTACACAATATTGGTTTTGTCCGGACAATCATTGACCAGTTAACGGATTATTTTGAAAAAGATGAAGTCAGTGAAATATGGATCACATTTCCTGACCCTCAATTGCGCTTCTCCAAAGCAAAAAAACGATTAACACATCCTAAGTTCTTACGAGTGTATCAACAGATCATGCAAAAAGACGGTTTGATCCATCTAAAAACGGATAGCCCGGATCTGTACCAGTTTACCAAAACGGTCATCAACTTATTTGAATTAGAATTGTTACAGGATACAGATGATGTTTATGCTGCTCCCGAAATTTCACAGGAACTCTCCATCAAAACATATTACGAGAGTTTAGATATTGCAAAAAGCAACCGTATTCATTATTTGCAGTTCAGGATAAACAAAGATCTGCCAAAAGAAAAAGACGAAATTTTAAAACAACTGATCAGTGAGCATGCAATTGATTGAAGGAGAAGATTTTTATTACGACAGTGAACACTATATGGTGCTCACTGAAAAATATCATTTAGAGAAAGGCTTCTGCTGTGGCCACGGCTGCAGACATTGTCCCTATGATCATGAAAATGTTCCGGAACCCAAAAGATCAGAAATATCCCTAACCCCTAAAGGGGAATTATAACAAAACCCATAATTTTAAATAAACGATCTTATCCTTTGTCTTCAAAGAAATTAGCTTCCAAAATAACTCAACCAACGATCAAAAAAGAGAATTCTTTTTTTGAAGATGTCTATGATGTGGTGCGGCAAATTCCAAAAGGCCGGGTAACTTCTTATGGCGCCATTGCCGCTTACCTCGGAACTAAGATGAGTGCCAGAATGGTTGGCTGGGCCATGAATGCTTCTTTTCAGATCACTCCCAAGGTACCCGCACACAGAGTGGTTAACAGAAACGGCATGCTCAGCGGCAAAGCGCATTTTGGAACACCCACATTAATGCAGGAATTACTGGAAAAAGAAAAGATCAAGATCGAAAATGACAGCATCATTGACTTCGCGAAAAAATTCTGGGACCCTGCCAAAGAATTAGCATTATAAAAAATAATCGAATGAATGATCTGAAAGTCATCATCAACGGTTCTATCATCAATAAGCGTGATGCTGTTCTACACATCAGCGATCTGTCTATTGAAAGAGGCTATGCCGTATTTGATTATTTTAAAACGGTAAATGGCAAACCGATCTTTTGGGAAGATAACCTGGACCGATTTTTTTACAGTGCAAATTGCATGCGTTTAAAGATCGAAGAAAGCAGAGAAGAATTAAAAGAATTGATTTTGCAGTTGATGAATGCAAATAAAATTGCCGATTCAGGAATCAAACTATTGCTTACCGGTGGTTATTCAAATGATGGCTACAGTATTTCAAAACCCAATTTGATTATCACACAGCAGCAGCAAAAAAGAAATGAAGCAGCAGAGTTGAATGGCCTGAGATTGGCTACTTATGAATACCAACGTCAATTGCCACATGTAAAAACGATCGATTATTTAATGGGCATCCTTACACAGCCTTATGTGAAAGAGAAAAAAGCGGATGATATTTTATACAAACAAAATGATACTATAACTGAATGTCCGCGATCCAATATTTTTATTGTTACAAAAGATGAAAGAATACTCACGCCCGAAAAAAATGTTCTGCATGGCATCACCAGAAAACATGTCTTGCAAATTGCTGCGAAAGAATTTAAAATAGAAACAAGAGAAATCACGGTTGATGAATTATACAATGCCCAAGAAGTTTTCGTTACCAGCACGTCCAAAAATATAACACCCATTTTATCTGTTGATGAAATAAGTTATCGCCCGGCACTCGGCAGAATCACAAGGTACCTGCAATTAAAATTGAATAGGATGATCTACGAATAATAAGGACTGATCATCAAATACACCACCGGCCCCGTCACCGCCACATAAAACCATAAAGGCCAGGTGTACTTCGCTAATTTTTTATGCGATGCGAATTCCGCCGTCAATGCGCGGTAAGCCGTGTATAAAATAAATGGCAAAATGATTGCCGCTAAAATAATATGTGTGAAGAGAATGACGAGGTATACAATTTTAATGGTTCCTGTTCCGCCAAACTTTGTTTCTCCTGCCAGCAAATGATGGGCAATATAACTCACCAAAAAAACAACCGATAAGATCAGCGCAGTAAACATCAGTTTCTTGTGCAGGAGGTAATTTTTATTTTTTACTGCGATCAATGCAGCAACCAATAGCACAGCGATCACAGAATTAATGATTGCATTGGCGGTTGCAAATAGGTGAACATTAAAACCAAGATCAAGATTCAATTTAAATCTGCTTAGTAACACCACAGCTGCAAATACCACAAAGGAAAATATGCCGATCAAAATTTTTGCCTGCTTATCGTTTTTTTGAATACTCGCTTGTAACATAAAGTCTATTATATTTTAGAATGTTTTATTTTTTCACACAAAGCAACAAAGGATTTAAACTTACTTTTCTGCAATTCTTCCGGTTTTTGCAAGCACATTTCTGTTTGCTTTTTAAGTCACAAAGGAAAATTCTTCGGATTTTATCTCACAACATCAATTGAAAACACTTTGTGCCCTTTGCCCTCTTTGTTCCTTTGTGTGAAACCTTCTTGTTTATTTTTCTTTATTTTTATACAATACCACTACAAAAACAATAACCATCAAAACTATGATTGCCCATAACCACTTTAAACCGATGATCTCTGTAAATACGGCACTGGGTTGCTTTCTGTCTTTCTCCAACATCAATAACCCGATATCTCTTGCCAATTGTTTTAAGGAAGTACTGTCACGATCCAATCCATCATAATAACCGCGAACAACCATATCTCTGTCAATTAAAACAAAGCGGCTGGTATGCACAAAATCAGGGCTGATGGGCTCCACACTAAATTTATCTACTTTCAATTCTTCAAAAGCAAAACGATAAATAGAATCTCTTTTACCGGTGAGCAACCAATAATTATCCGGATTCACATTGAAACGATCTGCATACTCTTTTAAGACTGTAACAGAATCTCTTTCCGGGTCGATACTCATAGAAACAAACTGGACAATGGATGTATCAATTTTGTTGCGAACATCCCCGCCTTTTATAAATGATTGCTGCAATCTGACCATATTGCTTGTTAAATGCGGACAAATACTTCTGCAGCTTGTAAAAAAGAAATCGAGTACAATGATCTTTCCCTGTTTGCTATATAAATTAACTGTATCGCCGGATTGATTGATCAATTCAATGTCGGAAGTCTTATGCCAGATACTATCCTGCATTTCTTTTCCATTGCGAACGGTTGTGATCACACTATCCAATAAAAATTTTCTGGGCATCACCACCGCTTTCTCGCTAAAGGTTTGGAGGATCAGATAACAGACCAGCGGTAATAAGACCGCGATCATCAATGCCAACAATGCTTTTTTGCTCATAATATCATTTCATAAAAAAACCATCGCCACAAGCGATGGTTAATTATTATTTTAATGAAAAGAAAACTTCAAAAAATTACTCCACCGCTTTTTTCTTTTCTTCTGCTTTGATCTCTTTCGTTTCTTCTTTCTTTTCAGCTTTTTTAGTGCTCAATTCTTTTTTGTACGGATCGTACGTGTTTTTTAAATGCTTGAAAGAATTGCCTTCATATAAAAATGCAGTGATAAACCAAACGAATAATAGTAAAGGTACAACGATTGTCATGATAAGGTTCTTTACCTCATGTTTTAAGTGCATGAAATAACCAACAATGTAAAATGCTTTTGCCAGCATCAAAATAACAATAGCTCCTTTGATGGCTAATCTCAACCCGCCATTTTCCATTCCCATCATCGCAAAACCTAATGCCAGTTCAATTACGGTCAACACCGATAAGATGATGGTTACTTTAATTACTTCTTTTGTTCCGCCGCCATGATGTTCGGCATCTACTGTATGTTCCATGTTATTATATTAATGTCTGTGAATGATTGTTTGATTTAGATCAGGTAGAAACAAGTAAATACAAATACCCAAACCAGATCTACAAAGTGCCAGTATAAGCCCGCTTTCTCGATCATTAAATAATGACCGCGCTTTTCAAATTTATCGGTGAGTGTCATGATCAGCATTATTATATTGATGATCACACCACTGAAAACGTGAAAGCCATGGAACCCTGTTATAGTAAAAAAGAAATTAGTAAAGTTTGTGGTTGATTGTGTTCCATCCGCATTTAAAAATGGATTCCTGCCCCACCATGCGCCTTCATGAAATAAGTGATTCCATTCCCATGCCTGACAGCTTAAGAAAGCAGCACCTCCCAAAATGGTCAATATCAAATTGATGACCACCTTATTCTTATTCATTTGCTGACCCGCCTGTACCGCCAATACCATTGTTACGGAACTGATGATCAGGATAAATGTCATGATACTTACAAACACCAGGGGTGCGTTTGCATTTTCGCTTGCAAAAGGATAGGATCTAAAAACTTCATTGGGATTGGGCCATCCGTTTGTTGCAAAACGGGTTGTGCCATAAGCGATCAGAAATGCACCGAAAGTGAAAGCATCACTCATCAAAAAATACCACATCATTAATTTTCCATACTCTACTTTGAAGGGGCTCTTGCCTCCGCTCCATAATTTTTCCGGTACCGCAGTTGTTGTAGTTGACATATTCGTTGTTAGGTTATGTTCGCAAATTTATTGGCTTAACATCAAATTAAACCATTTCAACCAAAAAAATTCCTTTTTATCTGATCCACATAAAAAAGATGAATAAATAGATCCAAAGCAGGTCTACAAAATGCCAAAACACACTGATCATTTCAATCGGCACAATGCTGTAATTCTTCACTTTACTGCTATATGCTTTGATAAAAATAAACAATATCGCAGCCACGCCCGCTAATACATGCAACACATGAAATCCTACAATAACACCTAAAAAAGAGGCTGCAGGATTACTTCCCTGACCAAAGATCTGAATGCCATGATTCTTTAATTCGGAAAATCCAAAGAACTGAAGGACACAAAAAACAATACCCAAAATGGCGGTGATTGTTATCAACGTTCTGTAACGGCTCATCTCTCTTGCCTTGAATGATTTAAATGCAAGATGAATGGTGATGCTGCTTACAATAATGGCAATCGTAGAAAACCAAAATGCAGATGGCAGATCAATATCCAGCCATTTACTCTGATTGCGTTTAACAATATACGCACTAGTAAATGCGGCAAACATCATACAGATGCTACCGATGGCCACCCACAAAGTAAATTTATGCGGATGGATACCCCTAACCCCTGAAGGGGAATTTTGATTTCGGTTTATAGTTATATTATCACTCATTGATTATGCTAATAATGATTGAACAAAAATTGCGATCTCTCCAATAGCCCCTCTAGGGGTTTGGGCTATCTTATCAGCCAATAATGCCAATAATACGATCGGCAAATAAATATAACTGCTGAACATGACACGTCTTGCTGCTTTCACATCCATCTCTTTGTATAATCTGATACACTGAAATACCATGAACAGATTGCATGCAATTAAGATCCACATACTCACCTGTCCGCTTAACTGAAAATAATAAGGCAATATTCCAACAGGTATCATCAACACACTGTACATGATGGCTTGTAATGCCGTAAATTTTGTAGGTCCTTTATCGCTAGGCAATAATTTAAATCCAACCTTTGTATAATCGCTATGCGATACCCAGGCAATGGCCCAGAAATGCGGGAACTGCCATAGGAACTGAATGCCGAATAATATCAATCCGCCTGTCCAGCTTATTTCCTGGTTATAAAAACCTGCCAACCATCCTATCAAACAAGGCAATGCACCGGGGAAACCCCCAATCAAAACAGCAATGGAATTCTTTGTTTTTAAAGGCGTATAGATATAGGCGTATACAAATAAACTAAAGGCAGAAACCAATGCAGAAGAAAGATTGAAAAAATACCACATCATGAAAACCCCGATCACTCCTGCGATCAAAGCAAAAGTGTATGCTTCCTGCTGACTCATTCTTCCATCAGCAACAGGCCTAGATTTTGTGCGCTTCATCTGTGCATCGGTATGTTTTTCGACTGCCTGATTGATCGCATTCGCACTTCCCGATACCAGCATTCCTGCCACAAATAAAATGATGATCATCTTCAGATCATATCCATTCCCCGGAGCTAATAAAAAACAGATCACACATGAAAAGACAACCGTAAAACTCAAAGTGAATTTTATCAGTTGAAAATAATCTTTCACTTTCGCTATTAGTGCAAAAGAAAAAGATGCCGATGTGTTAATTGCTTTTCCCATTACTTCACTTGATCTTTAATTGAATGATTCCATTTGAAAAACAATGCCCTGAAAATTTCTCAGGGCATTTATATTTTGAAATTGTGCCGCTATAAAAGCACTGAGTTTTTTAATGATGACTTTCTTCTTCGCCAACCGGTGTTGTTTGCGGAATAAAATCAACTCCGTCTTTACCGTAATCATAAGGCCAACGATATACTTCAGGAATTTCGCCCGGCCAGTTACCATGACCAGGATGAATAGGTGTTGTCCATTCTAATGTATTTGATTGCCATGGATTCAATGAAGTAACTTTTCTTCCTTTGAAAATGGAATAGAAGAAATTGAACAGGAATAATAATTGTGTTGCAAATACGATCATTGCTATAGTACTGATGAATCTGTTCAGATCCACAAACTGTTTGAAGCTTTCCCAGTTACTGTAATCATAATATCGGCGCGGCATACCGGCCAAACCTTCATAGTGCATCGGCCAGAAGATCATATAGGCTCCTGCGATCGTGATCCAGAAATGGATAAAACCCAATGTATTATTCAAATGCTTACCGTACATTTTCGGATACCAATGATAAATGCCCGCAAACATGCCGAACATAGAAGCCACACCCATCACGATGTGGAAGTGTGCAATTACAAAATAAGTATCATGCAAATGAATATCCAATGCTGAGTTTCCTAACCAGATACCGGTTAAACCTCCTGAAATAAATAAACTCACAAATCCAATTGCAAACATCATTGCAGGAGTGAAACGGATATTTCCTCTCCATAAAGTAGTTAACCAGTTAAACACTTTAATAGCTGAAGGAACAGCGATCAATAAAGTTAGCAACACGAATACGGACCCGAGGAATGGATTCAATCCCGTGACAAACATATGATGCGCCCATACCAGGAATGCAAGAATGGCAATTGCAAATAATGATCCGATCATTGCCATATAACCGAAGATCGGCTTGCGCGAATTCACAGATAAGATCTCACTCACCATACCCATGGCCGGTAACAAAATGATATATACTTCAGGATGTCCTAAGAACCAGAATAAGTGTTGGAATAAGATAGCACTTCCACCTTCATTAGGCAA
>CAIMKO010000507.1 GCA_903841915.1 uncultured Chitinophagaceae bacterium
AAAATCCTATCATTCTTGCTCCTGGCAAAAAGCTAATGTATTTAAGATAAGGATCAATCAGCATTACCATCATCGGTTCATGAAAGGCATAGATAAAGAAGGAAGCGCCAACAATTTTATGAAACCATTCTTTCCTCATAAAAAAGGCAGCCATTTTATCAAGTCCAAACCACACAACCACCAAAGAGATCATTCCGTGTATAGTGTACATCATTTGTAAAATATAAAATGTAGCATTTCCCATTACCGGATAACCTTTAAAAGCAATAATTGTTTTAATAAAAACAAGACTAACAAGTAATATAGTTAATGCTTTTATCGAAAGAAGTTTTGGAGTATCTGTAATATTTATTTTATTCAATTGTAGAAAAATGCCTACCGAAAAATAAAAAATATGTGAACCATGAAAATTATTGAATGACATTCTGAAGATGAAAAGGCTTATTAAAAAAGCCAAAGGAAATCGTTGCAAACAAAATTTTATAGCAGGATATAAAATGATAAACAGAAACAATATTCTTAAATACCATAACTGAAAAGGTATTGGAGAAATAAACAGACGATAAAAATAATCTTTTACACCAAAATCGATAATGCGTTTCCCCCACAATCCATCTGTTCCGGATTTAAAAAAAAATTGTTCTGCTATTAATAAAAATAGAATACTTAAAGCACTTACCAAAATATAGGGAATGATTAGTGTTCTGAATCTTTTCTTAAGAATCTCAAAATAAGCTGTCTGGTCTTTGTAAGCTAACAAATAACCTGAAATAGCCATCAGCAAAGGAATTCGAAAACGAAATAAACCATTTGCTAAAAAATATTCTGTAAAACTGGTTGGAGTTAATGGTTCTGTTACAATGGAATTGGTGAACAAATGGTCGTCCTGTAGATTGTAGCCATGTATGAACACTAAAAGGAACATGCAAAGGAAATTGAGAAACTTTATTCTTTGACTAATCGTATTGTTCATAAAATAAAAAATCTAAAAATTATTTATGATAATTTTTGAGAAAAATCGTAAAGCATTTTTTTCATTGTTCTTCCCAACACTTTCCTGTCGTAGAAAGGGATAAATTTCCAGTATCCTTTATAATTATAAACCCATTGCAGTATTCCTTTAAAATCTTTATGCTTAACACATCTTCTGATATCTCGATCGAAGATGGCAACTTCTACACTTTTATTTGATGCAGGTTCGTTAATATTATAAATATCCCCATTTATTATTTTTTTGATGCCATCCGAAAAATCATGCTCTGTAAATCTTGAATATGCCATCCACATATTTGTTCTAGCATCTACTTCCAATAAATAATAAATATCTCTTTCTTTGTGATGGATATATTGAATGCTGGCAAATCCGTTAAGCCCAACTTGTTTTCCCAGAACTTTTAATAATGCAGTGATCTCCTCACTTTGATAATATCTTCTTCTGGTAGTGAAAGAAAATTTATTGTACATGTAAGTTAGTATCTCAGCACAATTGTAAGTTACCAATTGCCCATCCCTGAACAAAGCTTCCAGACCAATATCTTCACCTTCAATAAATTCCTGTAAAACCAAATTTGTTTTATTTGTCACTTTGTCTAAACAGCTCTGCAATAATGAAGGGTTTTCACAATATTGAATACCAATTCCTGAAAAACTAAAATCTTCTTTTAATAAAATAGGGAAATGTAAATTTTGTTTGATGGTTTCAACATTGTGTTCTTCAGAATAGTTTATAAATCGTGGAGTTGCAATTCCGTATTTTTCGCAAATCTTTGATAGGCCAATTTTCGAACTGAGAATTTCTCTATTCTCCATTTTCGTAATAGGCAATATTTTTTTGAACAGTTTTTCAGACTCGATGGATTCATTCATTAATTTAATTGCAGCATCATCTAACAAAACAATCCAATCATAATGGTCAAAATCTTCTTCAACGATTTTTAAAAGTTTAGTTTTAAATTCAATTGGATCTTCGGTTGTTTCAATCCATTTATCATGAAATCTGTTAGAGCGCAACCATGAATGACTTGCACAAATAATATCCACTTTGCAACCGGCTCG
This sequence comes from uncultured Chitinophagaceae bacterium, assembly GCA_903841915.1. Taxonomy (GTDB): domain Bacteria; phylum Bacteroidota; class Bacteroidia; order Chitinophagales; family Chitinophagaceae; genus CAIQDX01. Next base: position 2,056 of record CAIMKO010000507.1, read on the forward strand.
TTTAAACATAAATGGAATCTCGGCAGTAGCGTCGAATATACCAATTAAAGAAACGAGCAGTACATTATACATTTTGTCTTGGTTAGCTGAAATAATAGAAGTTTTCCTTAATAAAAATACTTGATTAAATGAAGAAATGGCAATTTGATAGCTTTTATTTTACAATTTAATAGTGGTTATAAAAATCAAAATGCGGAAGTCTTTGTTGTTTAATAAAATCTTTCAAACTATTCTGACAATTGAACAGAATTCCATTTTTTTTTATGAACTTTAAGCTGTCTACTCAATATTTCGAAAGAAAACCGACATGAATTTAATTAAGCTCTCCAATTTTAAAAACAAACATTTTCTGGCATTGGTTGGAAATCTTGTTATTTCAGGGTTTAGCGTTCTTACTATCGCGGTTTTATATCGCGTCTTAACTAAGTCTGATGTCGGCACCTGGTTTTTCTTTTTAACATTTATTGGGTTAGCCGATTCAATCAGAACCGGATTCCTTTCAACTGCCACAGTAAAGTTTTATGCAGGAACAACATTACAAAGAGGAAAAGAAGTATTGGGGTCTGTTTGGTATTTAGCGATTCTATTAACTGGGGCAATGTGCTTAATCGATTTGTTGTTTTTTATGGGAATAGGGTTTATCAAGAACCCGCAACTGGTACTTGTAATAAAATGGTTTGGTATAACATTTTTTAGCTCCTTGTTTTATCAGGTTGCTTTCTGGATATTGATTGCAGAAGAAGATTATTTAAAGATTTTATGGTTGCGATTGATAAATAGTGGATCGATGATTCTGATAATAGTGATCCTTGCATTATTGAATATGGCTACTCTGTTTAATTTATTGCTGGTTAATTTTCTTACCAATTGTTTGACAAGTTTACTTTCTCTGCTGTTTGGGTATAATAAGATCAGGTGTTTTTTTAAAAGAACAAAAGAATGTATCTATGAAATCACACATTTCGGAAAATACAGTCTGGGCACTAATATTAGCTCTAACTTATTAGGCAGCATCAATACTTTCGTTATCACATTTATGTTAGGGCCGGCAGTGTTGGCTGTTTATAATTTACCCCAACGGTTATTGGAAATTGTTGAAATTCCATTGCGAAGTTTTGTTGGAACTGGAATGTCTGCCATGGCAACCGCATATAACACGGGTAACATGTATCATTTAAAATTTGTCTCAAAAAAATATGCAGGGGTTTTAACTTTCGCTTTCATACCAATCATTATTGTTGCTTTTTTTACGGCTGATATTGCAGTTTCATTATTAGGCGGTGGTAAGTATGCAGGAACAGAAGCTGCAAACATATTTCGTTTGTTGATGTTCTTTTCAGTGTTTTATCCAATCGACAGGTTCAATGGAGTTACCCTCGATATTCTTCATCAACAAAAAATTAATTTCTATAAAGTTTTGGTAATGATTTGTGCCAATATCCCTGTGGCATTTACTGGTATTTTTATCTTTCATAATGTTTGGGGTGTTGCTATTGCCTCTCCGTTTACATTGATGGCCGGATTATTATTCGGTTATTATCATTTGCGTAAACACATGGATTATTCATTCGGACAAATTATTGAATTGGGATATGTTGAGTCTTTAGAGATTGTTCGTAAAACATGGGCAAAATTCAAAAGTAAATAGCTTTTTAATGAAAAAAGTATCCGTCATATCTATCAACTTCAATCACAATCATATCACAGAAGAATTATTGGATTCCATTACCAGAGAAAATACGTATCAGGCGCTTGAAATAATTGTTGTTGATAACGCCAGTAAAATAAACCCAGTTCCTGAATGGAAAGAAAAGTATCCCAGTGTAAAGTTTATAAGAAGCGATATTAATTTAGGTTTTGCAGGAGGAAACAATGTTGGCATTAACGCTGCAACCGGCGAGTATCTTTTTTTTGTGAACAACGATACGGAATTTACAAAAGGATTGGTTGAAACCTTGGTAAGTACACTTAATGATGAAACTCAAGTGGGGATGGTTTCTCCGAAGATTCGCTATTTCGATCAAAAAGATATGCTGCAATATGCAGGGTATACGGAGATGAATTATTATACTTGCCGAAACCGTTGCATTGGACAATTTGAAAAGGATAACGGTCAATATGATAGTGTAACCGGCAAAACAGGATTTGCACATGGTGCAGCAATGATGATCAAGCGCGAAGCCATTGATAAAGCAGGAAAGATGCCGGAAAATTTCTTTTTATATTATGAAGAGATGGATTGGAGCGATCACATTAAACATGCGGGCTACGAAGTTTGGGTAAACATGCAGGCTTTGATCTATCACAAAGAATCGGTTTCTGTTGGAAAGAAAAGTGCATTGAAAGAATATTTTATGAATCGCAACAGAATTTTATTCATTCGCCGTAATGCTAATTTTATACAACGACTATTTTTCTATTTCTTTTTTATTTTGATTGTAACACCCAGAAATATCATCACTTACAGTAAAGAAGGAGATTCAGGGTTTACTAAAATGTTATTGAAAGCAATTTGGTGGAATATCACAAATAATATTAACAGCACATACTTAGGGTATGCGTTAAAATGATCATTATGTATTTAATTTTCTGGATAAGCTTATTTATTATTTTTTACACCTATGTTGGTTATGGAATTGTATTATTTATTTTGGTTAAACTAAAACGCCTATTCGTAAAAAAAAGGAATATAGATGATGTTCATTTTACACCTTCACTCACTTTAGTGGTTGCTGCATATAATGAAGAAAAGATCATTGAAGAAAAAATTCACAACACATTATCACTTCAATATCCTGAAGGTAAATTCAAAATTATATTTATTACTGATGGCTCTACTGATGGAACAGATGACATTATTACAAAGTATCCGCAAATAAAATTGATGCACAAAGAGGGACGAAGTGGAAAGATCGCAGCAGTGCACCGTGCTATGCACGAGGTCGATTCTGAGATCGTTGTGTTTACAGATGCCAATACATTTTTAAACAATGAAGCATTGCTTAAAATTTCCAGACACTACGAAAATCCTACGGTGGGGGCTGTTTCCGGTGAAAAGCGGGTGCATATTGAAGAGGCTTCTGATGCCACAGCGGGAGAAGGATTTTACTGGAAATATGAGTCCAAATTAAAAAAATGGGATTACGAATTATATTCTGTTGTAGGCGCAGCCGGAGAGTTGTTCAGCGTTCGAACGGCATTATATATTCCTGTTGAACCGGATACTTTGCTGGATGATTTTATGATCTCTATGAAAATTGCCATGAAAGGATATAAGATCGCTTATGATCCGGATGCCTATGCTGTGGAAGCTTCTTCAGAGAACTTAAAGGAAGAATATAAACGAAAGGTTCGTATTGCAGCCGGCGGCATTCAATCAACAATACGTACTGCAAAATTATTCAATCCTTTCTTTATGCCTTTGTTAGGATTTCAATACATTAGTCATCGTGTGTTACGATGGACCATCACGCCATTCTTAATGATCTTTGTTTTTCTTTTAAATATATATATAGTAACACAAACTGCTAACATGCTTTATCATTTTATTGGCATGGTGCAATTGGCTTTTTATTTGCTCGCATTTTTTGGTTGGTTATTAGAACGCAGGCAGGTAAGAGTAAAAATTTTATTTATTCCCTATTATTTCTGTTTCATGAATTATTGTATGCTGGCTGGAATGTTCCGATATTTCTTCACACAAAAAGCAACAGTGTTGTGGGATAAGGCAAAAAGAAAATAATTGTTTAATCCGCTTTTATTTTTCAATGAAAGATAGTTTGAAAGAAATTAAATTATAAAATTTCTTTCAAACTATCTGCTGTCGCATTAATGGTATAATCCAGATCTTCCTGAGATAAAGCATTATTCAGGAACCAACTTTCAAATGCTGATGGTGGTAAATACACCCCTCGATTCAACATTGCATGAAAATATTTTTTGAATAGATCGTTATTTGCCGATGCTGCACTTTCGAAATTTGTAACCGGATGATCGCTGAAATGCAAGCTGAGCATACTTCCTAGTTGATTGATGACAAAAGGTGTTCCACTCAAGCCCAAGACAGTTTCTAAACCGGACTTTAAATAGTTTGTTTTTTCTTCAAGTTCTGTAAATATGTTGGGTTGATCCTTTAAAATTGATAACAAAGTATAGCCTGCTATCATTGCAATAGGATTGCCACTTAAAGTACCTGCCTGATAAACATTGCCTAAAGGTGCGACACATTCCATGATCTGTTGCTTTCCGCCAAAAGCACCAACAGGTAAACCACCGCCAATTACTTTTCCGTAAGTAATCAAATCGGCCTTAATATTTAATCTTTCCTGAGCGCCACCTTTTGCTAAGCGAAAACCTGTCATCACTTCATCAAAAATGAAAACAATATTCTCTTCATCACAAATTTTTCTAAGCCCTTCTAAGAAGCCTGCCTGCGGTAAAATACAGCCCATGTTTCCAACTACTGGCTCGGTAATGATGGCAGCAATTTCATTTTTATTTTCTGCCACTAATTTTTTTACTGCCTCTAAATCATTGTAAGCACAAGTGAGTGTATCATTTGCAACACCTGCTGTTACACCCGGAACTGTTTGAATATTAAAAGTTGCAACACCACTTCCCGCTTTAACCAAAAATGAATCGGCATGACCGTGATAACAACCTTCAAATTTTATTATTTTATTTCTTCCTGTAAAACCTCTTGCCACACGAACTGCACTCATACAGGCTTCTGTTCCGCTGCTGCACATTCTGATTAAATCAACATTTGGAACCATTGATTTAATTAACTCAGCCATTTTAATTTCTAATTCTGTTGGTGCTCCGTACGAAGTTGAAAACACGGATTGTTCCTGTACCGCTTTTACCAAGGGTTCATAAGCATGACCAAGAATCATGGGCCCCCAGGAAGCAATAAAATCAATGTATTTATTTCCATCAGCATCATATAGGTAAGCAGCTTTTGCCTTACTGATAAATAAAGGCGTTCCGCCCACACTCTTAAATGCACGGACCGGTGAGTTTACGCCTCCCGGAATAGATTTTTGTGCCCTTGAAAATAACTCCTGACTCTTTGAAATATCCATATGTTTAATGCGAGTTTAAATAAATGTTCATTGACTTGTTATTGTACAAGTGTGCGACGCAACTGAGGTTGCGTAACGATTTGCAGCTTGCTCCACTCACAATTCACTATTGGCGATTACTACTCAAACGTATATTCTTCGCCTACAAACTCTTTATACTCTTTCGTGTTTTTTGTTGCTTTAAATTCGATGATTTTAAATTCTGCCAAACCTTTAATATTTAAAGGATCTTTAGAAACAATGTCTTCTATTCTTTCTCTACTTTTTGCTCTGGCCAAAATAATTCCGCCGGTACGTGGCTCTTGACGACCTGATGCCAGGAAATGACCTGTGCCATAATATTTGTCGATGTAACTCATGTGAGCATCTAAGTTCTTGTCAATTTCTTCAGGAGAAACTTTGTAAGTTAATTCGATGATAAACATAAAAAACTATTAAGGGTTAAGAAATCAGTTTTACTGCATCTTTTGCAAAATAAGTAGCAATGAGATCTGCGCCGGCGCGTTTAATAGAGCCCAAACTTTCGAGAATGGCCTTGTCTTCATTCAACCAACCCATTTTTGCTGCGGCCTTGATCATTGCATATTCGCCACTTACATGATAAGCGCTTACCGGAACATCTACTGTGTTTTTTATTTCACGGATAATATCTAAATATGCCATGGCAGGTTTTACCATTACAATATCTGCGCCTTCTGCGATATCCATCAATGTTTCTCTGATCGCTTCTTTGCGATTAGAATAGTCCATTTGATATGTTTTCTTATCACCAAATCCCGGTGCACTATCCAACGCATCTCTGAACGGGCCATAGAAACAAGATGCATATTTTGCACTGTAACTCATGATGCCGGTTTTTGTAAAACCTTCCAACTCCAGGGCTTCACGAATAGCACCGATCCGGCCATCCATCATATCACTCGGTGCAACAAAATCTGCTCCTGCCCGGGCATGACTTACACTCATTTGTACCAATGCTTCAACGGTTTCATCATTTACTATTTCACCATCCTTGACGATGCCGTCATGGCCATAAATAGAGTAGGGGTCAAGTGCAACATCAGTCATCACAAGCATTTCAGGCACTGCATCTTTAATAGCTTTGATGGTTCTCTGCATTAATCCATCAGGATTCCATGCTTCTTTCCCGGTATTATCTTTTGTTTCGTCTTTTGCTTTTACAAATAACAGAACTGATTTAATTCCCAAACTCCACAACAGTTTTACTTCTTTAATGGTAAGATCAATACTGTAACGAAAATAATTTGGCATGGATGGAATTTCATAAGCCACATTTGTTCCTTCATCAATAAATAAGGGCGCAATAAGATCATTAGGTGTTAAAGATGATTCCGCAACCAAATTTCTGATAGCAGGAGTTGCTCTTAATATTCTGTTTCTTCGTTGTAAGTACATAAAGTTTAAATATTTTTAATTTAGGTCCATTCTTTCGGATGAAGGCAAACTTCCTGTAAATTCGCTTCCGCTGTGCCTTCCATTGGTTGATAATTATAATCAAATCTCACTGTTGGCGGCAAACTCATTAAAATGCTTTCTGTTCTGCCGTTTGTTTTTAATCCGAATATTGTTCCCCTATCGTGGATCAAATTAAACTCAACATATCTGCCTCTTCTAATTTCCTGCCAATATTTATTTGAGTCTGTGAAATTTGCATTCTTTCGTTTTTCGACGATCGGGATATAGGCTTCCATAAAGGCATACCCACAACCTTTCGCAAAGTTCATCCAAAAATCAACATCTTTTGCGGTATCTGGTTTTTGGTGGTCATAAAAAATGCCGCCAACGCCTCTGCGTTCACGGTTTCTGTGCTCGTTCACAAAATAATCATCACATTCCAATTTGAATTTTGGATAAAATGACGCATCAAAACTGTCACAGACATTTTTATAGGTTTGATGAAAATGTTTAGCATCTTCTTCAAACAAATAATAAGGTGTTAGATCTGTTCCCCCACCAAACCATCTGTCTACCACCTCGTCTTTTTCATTGTACAATTCAAACATGCGGTAATTGCAATGTACAGTTGGTACAAATGGGTTTTGCGGATGTAAAACCAAACTCAATCCGCATGCAAACCATTTGTCACCATGAATGTTTAATTGCCTGCGCATTTTATCTGTTACATTTCCAAAAACAACCGAAGTATTCACACCGCCTTTCTCAAACACATTCCCGTTAGCAATTACACGTGTTATACCACCACCGCCTTCTTTACGCTCCCAAACGTCTTCCGCAAATTTTGCCACGCCATCGGCCTGCTCTAATGCATCGCAGATGCTGTTTTGCAGCTTCTGAATAAAATCGATCCATTCTTCTTTAACACTCATTTTCTAAACGAATATTTTCATTTTGTTACCTGAAATCTCATTTCAATTGTGCATTGTTATGTTGCAGCCCCTCATTTTTTATTCGTTCTTCAACTTATAACTTAATACTTATTACTTAGAACTCTCTTCTTTCACCGTATCCACAAATGCTCTAGCATGATCCACGGGAACATTAGGTAAAATACCATGACCTAAATTGGCAACGTATCTGTCTCTTCCAAATGCATTGATCATTGATTTCACTTCTTTTTTAATTACAGGGATCGGTGACAATAATTTGGCAGGATCGAAATTTCCCTGCAGCGTTACATGATCACCGGCAAATTGCCTGGCCATTTTTGGAGAGATGCACCAATCAATTCCCAAACCTGCTGCACCCGTTGCTGCCATTGCATCCAAGCTATGCCATGCCCCTTTTGCGAAAATGATGACAGGGGCCTCGTCTTTTAATGCAGTGACAATTTGTCTGATATATTTTAGTGAAATATTTTCAAAATCATCCGGACTTAATAAACCGCCCCAACTGTCAAATATCTGAATGGTATCAGCACCTGCCGCGATCTGTCCTTTTAAATACGCGATGGTTGTATCAGTGATCATTTGCAATAACTGATGCGCTAATTCGGGTTGCATATAACAAAACGCTTTGGCTTCATCAAAAGTCTTTGAACCCTTTCCCTGAACCATATAACACAGAATGGTCCATGGTGCACCTGCAAAACCAATTAAAGGGACACGCCCGTTTAATTCTTGTTTGATTAATTTGATAGCTTCAAATACATACCCCAGCGTTTCATTAACATTTGGAACACGAACACGGATAAGGTCTTTGGCTGTTTTGATAGGATCGGGTAAAATAGGCCCCTGGCTTTCGATCAATTGCACTTCCAGGCCCATTGCCTGCGGAACAACGAGGATGTCAGAAAACAAAATAGCGGCATCTACGCCAACAATATCAACGGGTTGAATAGTAATGGCTGCAGCTAATTCTGGCGTTTGGCACCTTTCAAAAAAGCTGTATTTTTTTCTCAATACGATGTATTCAGGTAAATATCTCCCTGCCTGCCGCATCATCCATACCGGAGTTCGTTCTGTTTTTTCGCCACGCAATGTTCTCAGCAACAAATCATTTTTTAAAATACTCATGTTTATTTTTTATTGGAATCAAAATAATCCATTACCCGGTCGATCATTTGCTCTTTTCCAGGCCATTCGCTTGTAATGATCATATTACTGCAATAAGATTGAATGGTTGCAGTAGTTGTTTTGCCGATCGAAAAGATAACAGTATTAGTAGGTAAAGTGTTCACAGAAAAGAAACTATGTACAGCACTCGGGCTAAAAAAAACAACTGCATCGTAATTCTTTACTATTGATTTGGGTGTTTGAACGGTTTTATAAACTACCAGTTCATTCACTGTAATTCCTTTCTGTGCTAATGTTTCAGGCAGTTCATTTAATCTTTGATCGCCGCAAAAGAAAACCACTTCATCAGTGGCGGACGAAATATTTGAAATGATCTTTTCAGCTAAAACTGTTGCATTCTTGGCAGTAGCTGCAACGGAGGCCTCACCAAAAAACTGATATACTTTCTCTTTGGTGATACCACCCATTGAAAATATTTTCCAGTTGGGTTTTGCATTGAGATGTTTTGTAACCGCATCCACTGCATTCATACTCGTGAAAATGACAGTGATCTTTTTAGACTGAAATGATTCTATTTGATGAATAATTTCTTTGGAATGAATATTCTCTGTTCTTATGAAAGAACCCAGATCAATTTTTATTGACTTTAGCGCCGCTTTATGAATAATGAGTTCATCCAGTGGTCGTGTACATAATATGTGAAACTTATATGCCGGCATTGCGAATTTTTTCGGCGATCTCTTTTCCTCCCGAGTTTAATAATGCTTTGGCTGCATCAATTCCTAAATGAGTTGCCAGAACGACCTCTGTGATTTTTTCTATTTCAACTTTTTCTTTTCCGTCAACAGAAAATATATTCCCTCTGAAATGTAGATGATCATTATTTATTTCTGCCAAAGCACTGATGGGCGTACTGCAACCGCCCAGCAAAGTTCTTAAAAAATCCCTTTCGATCTTAGTACATAATGCAGTTGCCGCATCGTTCAATAATGCGCAGATTTCTTTGGCTGCTTCGTCATTCTCCCTGCAAACGATCATAATCGCACCTTGTGCAGGAGCAGGTAACATCCAGTCTAATTCAATAGAATTTTCAGGACGTAAATTAATTCTCTCTACACCGGCTGCAGCAAAGATAGCACCGTTCCAAGTACTCTCATTTACTTTGCGTAAACGTGTATTTACATTGCCACGTAAATTTTCTATTTGATGATTAGGATATCGATTCAGCCATTGCGCTTTTCTTCTGATACTGCTTGTTGCAATAATTGCATTTGATTGTGTGTCCTCTAAAAAGGAGATTTCATTTCTAAAAACTAAAATGTCCTTATACGAAGCCCTTGGTAAAACTGCAGCCTGTACAATACCTTTTGCTAATTGTGTGGGAACATCTTTCATTGAGTGAACAGCAATATCAAATTTA
>CAIMKO010000508.1 GCA_903841915.1 uncultured Chitinophagaceae bacterium
TCTTTTTCAAATGTCCAATTAATCCTACCCGAATGATCACCTTTATTTAATTGGACACATTATCTTACATGGTTATCTTGCCAACGGAGGATGAACGGAGGATGAACGGAGGATGAACGGAGGATGAACGGAGGATGAGTGAATAAGAAGCGAATAATGAGCCTTCCTCTAGCCCTTTGTCTTGCATAAAAAGATTGAAAAATCCTGTTTCATGTTCAGCATTGCAGATACACAAAACGAATCCTGCTATTTACAATATTCTTTCGTATTTTCATAATTGCATATATCTCGCATGGCTGTGGCCTATCGTTACAGCTTACAAACTGCGATCTTCTCCCACAATGAATGCCGTGCGACCTGTCTTGGTAGGCTGGCAAAACCTAAGCATCATAGAAATTCAACAGTTCGTTAAACAAAATTTATGCTCGTCAAAACCTTTGGCAGTGCAGTTTACGGAGTAGACGCTATTTCAATAACCATTGAAGTAAATGTAAGCAATGGGCAAGGCTATCATATTGTTGGTCTACCCGATAATGCCGTAAAAGAGAGTCTGCAACGCCTTGAAGCGGCCATTAAAACCAATCACTACGATATGCCGCGTACCAAGATCGTGGTAAATATGGCCCCTGCGGACATTAAAAAAAGCGGTTCTGCTTTTGACCTGCCCATTGCTGTGGGCGTTTTGGGCGCGAGTGAACAGGTCGAGAAATTTGAGCGGCTGAAAGATTATGTGATCATGGGTGAACTAGGTCTGGATGGAACTGTGCAATCCATTAAAGGTGCTTTACCCATTGCAATACAGGCAAGGCGTGAAGGTTTTAAAGGATTGATCGTTCCCAAAGTAAATGCAAGGGAAGCGGCGATGGTCAATAACCTAAACGTTTATGCTGTGGAACATTTGAATGATGTAGTAGCTTTTTTAAAAGATGAAAACTATTTACAACCATTAATCATTAATACAAGAGAAGAATTTTTTTCCAACCAGTATGAATTTGATTTTGATTTCAGTGATGTGAAGGGACAGGAAAATATCAAACGTGCCTTGGAGATCGCAGCTGCTGGTGGGCATAATGCCATTCTAATTGGTCCGCCCGGTGCCGGAAAAACCATGCTGGCAAAGCGCTTACCAACGATACTTCCCCCATTAAGCCTGCATGAAGCACTGGAAACAACAAAGATCCATAGTGTTGCCGGGAAATTACCCGAAAATGCATCATTGATCTCTAAACGGCCTTTTCGAAGTCCTCATCACAGCATATCAGATGCAGGATTGATCGGTGGTGGCAGTATTCCCCAGCCCGGAGAAATCTCTCTGGCACACAATGGTGTTTTATTCCTGGATGAATTGCCTGAGTTTAAAAGAACCGTTTTGGAAGTGATGCGTCAACCCATGGAAGAAAGAAAAGTAACCATCAGTCGGGCGAAAGTGGCATTGGATTTCCCTGCAAATTTCATGTTGATCGCATCGATGAATCCTTGTCCATGCGGGTATTATAACCACCCTGAAAAAGAATGTACATGTCCTCCCGGTGCTGTTCAGAAATATTTAAATAAGATCTCAGGTCCCTTATTGGACAGGATCGATCTGCATGTGGAAGTAACGCCTGTTGCCTTTAGTGATTTGAGTAACATGAATATAAAAGCTGAAAATTCTGCCAATATCCGCGAACGTGTGATAAAAGCAAGAGACATACAAACCGAACGCTATAAAAATAACAACGGTATTTATGCCAATGCACAGATCGGCAGTAAACAACTGAGAGAAATATGCGCCATTGATCTGGTTGGTGAAACTTTATTGAAAAAAGCAATGGAGCGATTGAGTCTTTCTGCAAGGGCATACGATCGTATCTTAAAAGTGAGCAGAACCATTGCAGATCTGGCTTTTAGTGAAAACATAAAACCCGAGCATCTGGCAGAAGCTATTCATTATCGGAGTCTTGATAGGGAAGGTTGGGCCGGCTGATCCAATATCTTATTTGTCCATCCCTTTTTTATTTCGCATCTTTACAGCTTGGTCCTTTCTTTTTCGGCATGCGATTGTCGTCATATTTATCTTTTATAAAATCTTTGCATGTACGTAGCTATCTGGAATAAATATTTACCCATTATCAGGATCTTGTTAAAAAGAGCCGTAACCGCCGAGCAGGTGCTTGACCTGAACCGTATTGACTTTGAAAGAGCGGGTAGCGGAAGAAAAGCCGGATACAAATTCGTGATAGAGTTTAATAAAGGAAGGGTAAGTAACATCATTAGTGGCATTCCGCTGGCAGCCGATCTGGCTCAGGTCTTGATGGAAGATAGTGCTGCAAAAGCTATTTTAACTGCCAATAACTTTTCTATCGGTTTAAATACCAAGTTCAAAGTAACCATCATCTGTACAAGTCCTGGTGAAGTGATGCCGGAAGAAAAAGACGTTGAACTGACTGACAGCATTTAAAATATCGCCGAATTATAGTTTGGCAGTTCCTCCTTAAAAAATAATTTTCCTTTCTACAATATCCGTATTGACCGTTCGTCTTTCTATATAAGATGAACGGAGCAGCTATCTTAGCGGGATCAATGGCGGACAATCAAAAACGCAATATCACCACAGTAATTAATGATTACAGCAAGCGCTTGCTGGGTTTCA
>CAIMKO010000509.1 GCA_903841915.1 uncultured Chitinophagaceae bacterium
AAAGAACTTCGACGAAACCAGGGCCGTGTTTCAGGAGAATACGGATGTTGTTGGCGTGATCCATTTTGCTGCCTATAAAGCGGTGGGCGAATCGGTTCAGTTCCCGTTGATGTATTTTGAAAATAATTTATTCTCGCTTATCAACCTGTTGAAATGCGTGAAAGAATTTAATGTGCCGCATTTTGTTTTTTCTTCTTCCTGCACAGTGTATGGCAATCCTGATGCGATCCCCGTAACAGAATTATCAGCCATTAAAAAAGCGGAAAGCCCTTATGGTGCTACCAAGCAAATGGGTGAAGTGATGCTGCAGGATTTTTCAAAAGTTGAAAATGTATCTTCAATATTATTGCGATATTTTAATCCGGTGGGTGCGCATCCTTCTTCATTGATAGGAGAATTGCCATTGGGTAAACCCATGAACCTGGTACCTGCCATCACGCAAACTGCGATCGGTAAATTGCCGAAGATGTTTGTTTGGGGACATGATTATCCAACCCGCGATGGCAGTTGCATCCGCGATTATATCCATGTTTGTGATATTGCACATGCACATACACTTGCTTTGGAATATCTGATCAACAAAAAAAATAAGACCAAGTGCGATGTATTTAACTTAGGTACCGGTGATGGTGTTACGGTATTGGAAGCTATCAAGATGTTTGTAGAGGTAAGTGGTGTGAAATTGAATTACGAATTAGGTCCTCGTCGTGATGGAGATGTGATCGCCATTTATGCGAATAATGATGCAGCAGTAAATGATCTGGGATGGAAAATAAAATACGGTATCAAAGAGATGATGGATACTGCCTGGAAATGGGAACTCCGTATCAAACAGGAAGAAGCATTAATGACGCAAAAAGCAGATCTAAATTAGTCTGGAGTCTATAGTCTGGAGTCCGGAACATTTTCAATATTGGTTTTGACTCCCGACTACTGACTCCCGTCTCCCGACTAAACTTGGTTCGCCATCTTTTCACTGTTCTCAGCCATGTGCAGGGCTTCAATGAAATCTTCTATTTCACCATTGATCACTGCATCTAAATTATAAGAAGTTAAACCGATTCGATGGTCTGTAACCCTGCCCTGTGGCCAGTTATAGGTTCTGATCTTGGCACTTCTGTCGCCGGTACTCACCAATGTTTTTCTTTGACGCGATATTTCATCTTCCTGTTTACGCACCTGTTCTTCATACAATTTGGTACGCAACATCTGCATCGCTTTTTCACGGTTACCTAATTGCGAACGTTCGGTCTGACACATGACTACCACGCCTGTTGGAACGTGTGTCAGGAAAACTTTTGTTTCTACTTTATTTACGTTTTGTCCGCCTGCACCACCGCTTCTCGCCGTTTCCATTTTTACATCACTTTCCTTCAATTCAAAATCCACTTCTTCCGCTTCAGGCATTACGGCAACTGTTGCAGCCGATGTATGTACACGTCCCTGTGTTTCTGTATTCGGAACACGTTGTACGCGATGAACACCGCTTTCAAATTTTAATGTACCATATACATCTTCACCCGTTACTTCAATGATCACTTCTTTATAACCGCCCACAGTTCCTTCACTGTCACTCACGATGGCGGTCTTCCAGCCTTTCTTATTGCAATAACGCAGGTACATTCCCAAGAGATCACCCGCAAATAAACTCGCTTCATCACCACCGGTGCCTGCACGAATTTCTATGATCGCATTCTTATCATCCTGCGGATCTTTAGGGATCAATAATTTGGTCAGGTATTTTTCTAATTCGGTTTTACGTTGTTCCAATTCGGGCAATTCCATTTTTGCCAGTTCTTTCATTTCCTCATCATTGCTGTTCAGGTTCTCTTTCACGAATTCATGATCGGCCAGCACTTTCCTGTATTCTTCATAAGGCTGCACGATCTTTTCGAGTGCGCGGTATTCTTTACTGAATTTGCTGTACTCTTTCTGGTTATTGATGATCTCAGGGTTGGTCAGGGCTACGCCTACCTGTTCAAATCTTGCTTTTATGGCGTCGATCTTATCTAACATAGCACATTTTTCGGTTGGCAAAAGTAAGGAATGAGAGGGCAATTGCCGCAATTGATTCTATATGGGCTGTTGTTGTGTCGCCTGACCAACAACTATATTTCACGTCCAAAGGACCCCTTCAGGGCAAAGGGCGCAAAGAATACAACGGTCGCAACGGTTTTCCAAACTAGCGATTTACGATTCACGTTTACTTGTTTCCCGCAAAGGG
>CAIMKO010000510.1 GCA_903841915.1 uncultured Chitinophagaceae bacterium
ATGTTCAAGAATCCACTGGTGGCAGTGATGCACTTTTTTGTGTACGCAGGATTCATCATTATCAATATTGAGATAGTAGAAATAATTCTCGATGGTGTGGGTGGCACACATCGTTTGTTTGCATCCCCTTTAGGTGATGTCTATACATGGCTGATCAATGCATTTGAGATCTTAGCGATCTTGGTGCTGGTTTTTTGTGTGGTATTCCTGATCAGAAGAAATATCATTAAGCTGAAACGTTTTGCCAGTAATGACCTGAACGGATGGCCGAGAAGTGATGCCAATTATATCCTGATCACAGAGATCATTTTGATGAGCTTATTCCTAAAGATGAATGCCTGCGATACTTTATTACAGGCCAGAGGCTTCGGGCATTATGCCGAACATATCACGGGAAACTTTGCTGTCTCTTCTTTTCTGCATCCTGTACTTCAAAACTTTAGCAGCGAAACATTGGCTGCATCTGAAAGAATTTGCTGGTGGCTGCATATTATCGGCATTTTTGCATTCGCGAATTATTTACCTTACAGCAAACACCTGCATATCATCCTTGCTTTTCCCAATGCTTATTTCGCCAAAACAGAACCACTGGGCAAAATGCAGAACATGCCCGAGATCCAAAACGAAGTATTGTATTCCATGCAGCCGGAACTGGCTCCTACAGGCGATTCAGAAGCAACCATTAAAAAATTTGGTGCCAAAGATGTGTTTGACCTCAGTTGGAAAAATTTACTGGATGCCTATAGTTGTACAGAGTGCGGACGATGCACTGCTGCTTGTCCGGCCAATATCACTGGGAAATTATTAAGTCCGCGCAGCATCATGATGAAGACAAGAGATCGTTTGGAAGAAGTGGGAAGGAATATCAACAACAACAAAACATTTACCGAAGATCATAAAACGCTACTGCGTGACTATATCAGCGAAGAAGAATTAAGGGCATGTACTACTTGCAATGCCTGTGTGGAAGAATGCCCTGTGAGTATTTCTCCCTTGGATATTATCCTACAATTGCGTCGTTATCTGATCATGGAAGAAAGCAGTGCACCGCAGGAATGGAACAGTACATTCAGCAATATGGAAAATAATTTTGCGCCCTGGAAATTTTCTCCTGATGAAAGAGAAAGATGGGCGGAGGAAATGATAAATGTTAAATAAAGTATTTCAGCATGCGCTTCACTCCCGACTAACAACTTTCGACTCCCGACTCTACACAAAGCTTCCCCAAATCATTCTGTACAATTGAATCGCGGCAGCAAGAATAAAAATAATGCCCATTACAATATCCAAAGTTTTGTTGCTGGTATTGAATTTTGTTACCACCCAATTTCCACCGTACATATAAAATGCTAAACCGCTGATGGTACCTGTACCGCAGCCGATGGTAAATACATTGAACTCGAAACTGTTGGAATGCAAAACCTGCAAATGAATTAAATAACTGCTCCAGATAAACCAGAAAGGGATTTGTGCCGGATTCAATGCACTCATGGTAATACCCAGCCAAAAACGATTGATCTTATTATTGAGAATGGGCGATTTTTTTTGTCCTTGATGTTTGATGGCAGTAATAAAACTGTACACACCAAAACCAAGAAAAAATACAACTGTTAACCACCCTAATAAAGTAAAAAAGAATTTGTGCTGCATGATAAGATCAACACCAGATAAAACAGTACGCAGATAAATGATCTCTATCAAAGCCACGCCCAAAGCATATTTCCAGGCATTAGAAAATCCTTCTTTCACGGCTATATGTGTGGAAGTGATGCTCATGGTACCCAATGGCAGCTGGCCTAAAAAGCTGACCAGCCAACCGGTAAAGAATATGTGAATGAA
>CAIMKO010000511.1 GCA_903841915.1 uncultured Chitinophagaceae bacterium
CACCAGACATAGTAGAAGCACCTCCAACCGAAATAGCATTACATACACCACCAGATATTGTATTTCCGCCAGTAGCAGGGATTGCAAAAGATTGATCTTGGAAACTCCCTATAAAAACATTCCTTCCATCTTTCAGCATTATTTATGGATGTATCCGGTAAACAGAATGATTCGTTTTAAGATCCCGACAAATGAATTCCTTACTAAAGTGGTTGCACCGGTAACGATATTTCATGGAACAGATGATGGAATGATCCCCTATAAAAACAGTTCACAATTAAAAGCAGTATTGAAAGGTATTGATGAATTCATCACTATAAAAAAAGGAGAACATAACGATCTCAATGCTTTCCCTTTGTTCAGAAATAAATTAGACAGCCTTTTGAGATTATGATTGCTCGCAACGGCGCTAAGTTGCAAAGGAGGTTTTCATATTTGAGACTTTGTGACATAAGTGATCAAAACCTTTTAATTTATCGCTTCGATTGATTTATTCTTTTGCCTTTTGTTAACAGAAAATATGCGCAAAATGAAATGGGAAAGCTCCTATCTATTTGGTATGAATCAAGCAACAAAAGAAAAGCCCAGAGGGCTGAAATTTTGGTAGTAAAAATAATATATTGAACATTTAAAGCCCCGGAGGGGCGACATTATTCTCAGAATAATTTTTAAATAACCGATATAGATTAAAATAGCTGCATTTAAGACAAAAGAAATGTCGCCCCCTCCGGGGCTTTGGCTTGCATTGAATGATTTCGCTTACCATAATTTCGCCCCGTTGGGGCTTGAAGAGATCCGGAGGATGTTTCGAACACCTATGCTTTTGCGTCGCCGTGTGAAATTCTCTACGCAACCTTAAACGCTACAAAATAATAGTTATTGGCCGCAGCAATTAATTCCAAATTGATATAGTAAGACTGAATAAAATCCGAATACGCCTTGAACTCATGGGTAGGTACCACAAACTCATCGAAGAAAATAATATCGCCTTTCTTTAAATAAGGCGCCAAAGAAGTTAAGGCATACAATGTAGCAGAATACAGATCAGCATCCATCAATATCACATTGCGTTTGCTGTTGTCCAATTCTTTTACAAAACCGGGTACGGTTTGCTGGAACAATCCTTTCAGGAATTTTCCTCTAGGGTCATTGTTGATATCCGGCAGTTCCTGATTACTGCTGAAACTTCCTTTCTTAAAAGGCCCCCAGTCTTCAGGCAATCCATCAAATGTATCGAAGCCGTAAAATTTACTTTCAGGATTTGTATTCTGTTTCAGCCACCATTTAAAACTGTCTCCCCATGCAACTCCAAATTCCATATAATTTATGGTTTCAGTGGACAGACCTTCTTTATCGATCACCCATTGATACATATTATTGCGCTTCATATAATCCCACTTACTCGGGAAATCATTGTACGCAACCTTCCTGTTCTGATAGGCCCATGCAGAGAATTTGGTGAGGTAATACATATTGCCGAATGCCCCGTTCATAAAACCAAACACACGGTGCAATTGTAACCAGATGAAGAGCATTTTTGTATAGCGGATCAGAAATAATTTCATGCTGCAAAGAAAAGGCTTTTCAATAGTATTTACGTTTGCCAACCGTTTAAACAATCTTAATATGTTTTATAGATGCATCTGAAGAATATCAATATTCAAACCATCATCACAAAATCTCCTTCAATTGCACCCCATCTTTTGCAACAATCAATTCATGTTGCAGTCCGATCTTTAAAGCCAGGTTTTCTGTTTCATGACTTACCGGAAAACCAAAACAAATAGGAATTTTTAAACCCTTTACCTGATCATGAATAATGTTGTACACCTCTTTTCCAAATGGGATTGTAGTATCCTTCATTTCCGTAAAACCACCGATGATCAGGCCTTTGATATGTTTGAACAGTTCGGCTCTTTCTAATTGTATCAGCATTCTGTCGATATTGTAGAGGTACTCTCCTACATCTTCCAGAAATAATATCTTATGCCTTGTTTTATAACTTGAATGTGTTCCTATCAGATGTGCGATGATGGATAAATTACCGCCAATAAGATCGCCTGCTGCATGCCCTGTCTTATTCAACGCATGTGCTGCACATTCATAGTTTGTGGCAACAGCACTCAATGCATCTTTCAAAGAAGCGATATATTTATTCTGATAACCATCTCCGCTAAAGGCATTTGCCATGGGCGCATGCAATGTGGCAATTTGAAAATGTTGAAGAATATGCGCCTGTAAAACGGTCACATCACTAAACCCGATGATCCATTTGGGGTTCTTCTTGAATTTTTGAAAGTCAATATGATCGATCATCCTGCTCAACCCATACCCCCCGCGTGCGCAAAGTATTGCTTTGATACTGCTGTCGTTCATCATCTTCTGCAGGTCCTGAATTCTTTGTTTATCCGTTCCGCTGAAATAATGAAACTGAGCACCAACCGTATCCCCCACTTTTACTCGATAGCCCCAGGTTTCCAGTGTCTTGATACAAGTCTCGGCATTTTCAGCAGGCATATAGCCCGAAGGGCATACAATGCCGATCGTATCTCCTTTTTTAAGGTATGGTGGAATGGTCATTTCTGAATTTCTTTACATGAAGTTATTTCAACTTTTTTTGCTTTACCTGATTCGTTAAGTCATTCTCTTTTTTTCTTCCTGATTCTTTCAAAGCTTTATCCAATAGCATTTCGATTTGACCATTCACACTTCGAAATTCATCAGCTGCCCACTTTTCGAGTGCGGTATAAGTGTTATCATCAATTCGTAAGACAAATGTTTTTTTACTCAAAAGAAAGAATTTGTTTACTGATAAATCGTTCCTGTATTTAAAACCGGTGTAGCTGCTCTCTCACCACACAATACTACCATCAAATTACTGACCATGGCAGCTTTCTTTTCCTCATCTAATTCAACAATTTGTTTTTTAGACAATAATTCCAAAGCCATCTCCACCATACTTACTGCACCTTCCACAATTTTACTTCTTGCTGCGATAATAGCAGTAGCCTGTTGCCTCTGCAACATCGCACCGGCTATTTCGGATGAATAGGCTAAATGGCTGATCCTTGCTTCTTTAATAATCAAGCCCGCATTAAATAAGCGTTCATTTAATTCGCTCTCAAGCATTTTGATCACATCATCGCCACCATCCCTTAAAGTTGTTTTAGCATGCTCGTCTTCAATATTGTCATAAGGACAAATTGATGCCAAATGCCTGATAGCTGCTTCCGTTTGATTAACGATATACTCGCTGAAATTTGTTACATCAAAAACAGCTTTGTATGAATCTTTGATTTGCCAAATTAACACTGCTGCAATATCTATCGGATTGCCCAATTTATCATTCACCTTCAGTTTATTACTTTCTAAACTTTGTGCCCGCAGCGACAATTTAATCTTAGAAAACAATGGATTTACAAAAAACAATCCGTTGTCTTTTGCTGTGCCAACATATTTACCAAAAAAAGTGAGCACTACAGCATAATTAGGCTGAATGATGATAATGCCTTTGAATAAAAAAACGGCCGTAGCTATTAATAATAGTCCAAGCCAAAATAAAAATGGAGGGTTGCCTTGCGAAGGTGCATGCGCCGCTAAAGTATATATTCCTGTAGCAAACAGCAACAATGCTATTGCTATAACAACAAACCCTGAAATTGGTTTTAGTATTTTTTCCATAAAATTCGTTTTAATATCATTTTGATATCAAAGCTATATCAGTCAATTTAATTTGCAAAATAATTTTTTGGACTGTCCTTCATACATACAGTTTCATTTCGGGTTCCAATATATTTCCCTGCTACCTTCTTCCTGATCCCCTTTTGGCAGTTTTACATCAATCCTACAGTAACAGCACAGTTCATCACAATTTTGTGGCTTATTGTGGGAATAATGTGGGAGTTATGTGGGTTTACTCCC
>CAIMKO010000512.1 GCA_903841915.1 uncultured Chitinophagaceae bacterium
CTACAGTATTCACTTCACCAAAATGTACTCTGAAATCAAATCCCTGATAATATAATTGAATGCTTGATACCGGTGCTTCTTTCAAAATGAAAAAGCTTTCGCCATTTTGATTGTTTTCCGCTAATAAAATATTACCACGCAGTTGTATATCTTTCCGATAAATGAGTCGATCATAGGTTTGAATCAAATTATTGTTATCATCTGTAGCGTCAAAAAATTCAATTGATCTAAATTTCCAATGATTACCTGTTAGGCCAATCTTATCTGTAATAAAAAAAACTGAATCGTTGTCTTTTTTGGATCTTTCATCCATTTCATTCTTTCCTGATACCTGACTTTGAAATGAATTAGCCCATTTGCTTGGTTTACCTCGAAGAAATAAATCACATGCGATAGCAGGGCAATCAGGATAGATCCTGAAAACTCTTTTCAATGCTACTTCACCCCATTGGCAAATTATCTCTGTCGCCAGATAAGCATTCGTTACAGGCGTTTCAGGCACAACATATGTTTTAATTGAATTTCTATCTAAGACCGCATTTCCACCGGGTATACTAAAATTTGAATTTTCAGAAACCCTGTTTCCACAAATAAGCTGATTAGTTAATTTATTCAACAGATCCAGATGAACCAACTCTCCGTTCTTCCAGAGAAATCTTCGTCGTATCAGATTATTTTCGATGATGAGTGTATCCTTTATCTGTTTTGAACTGCAATCTTTATACTGCGAAAAAACAGTTCCCGCAAAAAAGTTTGAGAGAATTACTACTGAGAGAATCTTAATAAAAGACAAATTCCTTTTATGCTTGACTATTTTCAAAATAAAATTATTTATACAACTCACTTGTACAATTTTATAAAACCTAAGAATGATTGATTTAATACTTTATTGAATGATAAAACTACCTTCTAATACTTTACTCATTCCTAATTGTTTACTTCTTTCATCAGGCAATGATCCTCCTATAAATATTTTTACTTTGCCCGACTCTAAAACAGTTTTTCCATCATTATTTACAATGCTCATCATTTCGGGGGAAACAGTAAAATGGACATTTAGAGAATCTCCTTTATTGATATGCACCCGCTTAAATCCTTTCAATGCATAAATCGGTGTATTGATCTGAGGTATATCTCTTTTAATATATAATTGTACAACTTCATCCCCGCTATACTTCCCTTCATTTTTTATCGAAGCTTCAATTTGAACATCGGAACCTTTCTTTATTGAATTAGATGAGATCTTCAACCCATCATAAGTAAAAGTGGTATACGATAACCCATAACCGAAAGGATAAAAAGGCTCGGCTTTCATGAAACGATAAGTACGTCCCTGCATATCATAATTTTCGTAATCGGGCAATTGGTCAAAAGATTTAGGGAAAGTGATCGGCAATCTGCCGGATGGAGAAACTTTGCCAAATATGATATCTGCAACAGCATTTCCGCCTTCTTCCCCTGGGTACCACGCCCAAATTACTGCATCAGCCAATTCTTGTATTTCACTCATGTTGACAGGGCTTCCTGAATTAATGATTACGATGATCGGCTTCTTATTACCCTTCCTCA
>CAIMKO010000513.1 GCA_903841915.1 uncultured Chitinophagaceae bacterium
ATAAAAAAGATTAACTAAGTGAAATATTGTATCATCATCCTATTGGCAAGTACTGTGTTGGGCTGCAAGCAAAATAAAAAATTGCCCGAGCCTCAACACAGGCTTCCCTTTTATAATACCGCTGATTTTACAGCTGAGTGGATGGATTCAACAACATCAGCAAATAAAAATATACATGTTATTCCGGCATTTTCTTTTACAGATCAAAATGCGGCAGTAATAACGGAGAAGAATTTCAGCAATAAAATATATGTAGCTGATTTTTTCTTTACGGCTTGTCCGGGGATTTGTAAGAAATTAACAAGTAATCTCAGTCTGGTTCAAAAAGAATTTGTGAATGATACGAATGTTCTTTTATTGTCACACAGTGTAACACCCGAAACAGATGAACCTGCAACTTTAAAACAATATGCAAATAATTTTGGGGCGATCAGTAATAAATGGTTCCTCGTAACAGGTGATCGTAATGCAATCTATTCTATAGCACGTAATGCCTATTTTGCCGATGAAGACCTCGGGCAAAAAAAGTCTGACAAAGACTTTCTGCATACTGAAAATATATTGTTGATTGACAAGTACAAAAGGATTCGAGGCGTGTATAAAGGAACTTCGGAACTACAGATAAAGAATCTTATCGATGATATTAAAGTTTTAGAATTGGAAAAATGAAAAATAGCATTGTCATAACATTCATCATCTTTTCGTCCTGCAAAGAGGCAAATACTTCTGAAATGCCGTCGCAGAATACTATGCAACAGATCGTAATGCCGTCAAATACGATTTTGAAAACAGATAGTTTATTGAAACTCAAAAATGGCTACTGGTTCTATTCCGATACTTTGTATTCAGGCACCATTGAAGACTATTTCCCTTCAAAGCAATTGAAAACAACAGAAACTTTTTATAAAGGGAAAGAAGAAGGTTGGTATCATTCTTTTTATCCTGATGGAACAAAAGAAGCTAATCGCTATTATCATGCTGGAGAAAAGGACAGTATAAATATAGGCTGGTGGAATAACGGAAATCTTCGTTTTGAGTATCATTTTTCCAATGGTAATTATCATGGCGATTGTAAAGAATGGTATCAAAGTGGTAAACTATTTAAACATATCATTTATCAAAATGGCAACGAAATAAGCGGAAAGGGCTGGCGCGAAAACGGTAAACTGTTTATGAATTACGTGATGAAAGATAAGCGCAGATATGGCTTGATGAATTCGCAACTATGTTATTCATTAAAGAATGAAAAGGGAGAATTTGTGAGATCGACATCTGATACATTGAAATGAATTGATTAAAAGGGAGGACATTCAGCTTCTTTTACTTTGTTATCAAAGGGATGAATATTCAACACAAAATATAAGCCCCCATTAAAAGTTTGTGTGCCAACTTTAAAGGCTTTATAAAAGTCAAGGCTGTGAAAACCAAGTAATAAAGCCCCCATCTTAACCGCACCCCCAACCCATAATTGTCCTTGTGTATTATATTGAATGGGCAAATAAAGCCCCCAGAAATTTGTTTCCCATCTTGGGGTGATCGTCAACAGATTTAATTCTCTTGTCTTCAGTTTTGGTTGTGGTTGGATAGAAAAAAAGTTCACACTTAATTCTCCGTTGATATAAAAATGATGCCCCAGGTTTTTATCAACAGAAATGATCAGTCT
Source organism: uncultured Chitinophagaceae bacterium (assembly GCA_903841915.1). Lineage (GTDB taxonomy): Bacteria > Bacteroidota > Bacteroidia > Chitinophagales > Chitinophagaceae > CAIQDX01. The sequence continues at coordinate 1,664 of CAIMKO010000513.1, forward strand.
TGTAGGATTCGCGATGCTAAACCGGGAATTAATACTGTCGATCGTTGTGAAAACATTTGCTAAACTATCTCGAAGTTCTTTTATTGAACCAACGTTTTGTAATTTGTTTAATAAGCCAGTGTCATTGACGTTGATTGCCGGGTTTCTTGCAGTAAAGGAACCATTTGCGGGATTGAATTTATTTACGCCAATGTCCATTATACTTACGCCGATCTTCCAGTCATAATTCGTCGGCGAAAGGGGCTGTTTGTCATATTCTGTTTGCTTCCTTACTAAATATTCAAATCCGATATTGAAATTAAATGCCGGTACTGTGTTTTTGATGAACGACTTTACGCTGCTGCCAACACTTTTTGTAGAATCATACAGATCATAATTCTGAGAATACTCGGCAGTAACGGCACCACCTGTAAGCAGGTAGTACAACTGATTACTGTTATTCTGTTGTTCTGAATAACTCAATCTCTGAACGTTTGCATGTGCACCTGAGATTCCACGCATGTATCCGATGGTTATCCCTCCGGTGAGTCTCGAGTTTTTGTTTTGCCGGATCACCTGAGAATAATTAAAATCAGCTTCTATCCAGGCACTGTTGGTGGCATAACCTTCTAAATGATCAACCACTTTATTCAAGTGTAAAAAACTCTCGGTGGTGCTGATCGTATCGGTATAATAAAATGGTGCTGTTTTAATAAAATTATAGGTCCTTCCTCTCAAGGCAAAAGCAAAGGCTTTGTTTTTATCGATATTATAACTGAAGTTAAAAAGATTAATATCAAGGGTTGTATGCTGATATCTTGATCTCAAGCCATTGGTGAATTGCATATCAGCGCTATCATACTTTAGCAGGGATGTTTGGTTTACTACGAATAAACTATTTGCGAAAGTTATTTGAGAAGAAAGTAGGCTCATATCCCATTTGTAAGCTGCATTTGCAGTTGACGCCGGATTATTGTACATACTTGACACCCCTGCATAAGCTGATCCGCTAAGGGCATGATAGCTTTGTGCATCAACAACACGAAAGCCAAGCATCATCATCAATACAAAAAAAAGTTTAGCAGCAGGATTATTCATCAGATCTAATGATGACCAAATGTATGAAACTGTTTACTCAGTTCTTACTTTTAACAATAAGTGCAGATATAAAAAGGATCGAAATATTCATTGCGCTTCGATGAAATCGAAAAGTGCATCAATGATAAATTAATAAAATGGCGTTATCTGATCATAACTTTTCTCCATGCTGACTCCAGTCTAATCCGTCTTTTTCTTCATCTGCAGAAACGCGTAAGGGAATGAGCCAATCTGTTACTTTTAATAAAATATAAGATCCTCCGAAAGCAAATAAGGATACGCCGATCACTGCGATCACATGCGTAAAAAATAGTTTTGTTTCTCCGAAGATCAAGCCATTATTTACTACTGCAGCATTAATGCTTTTATGGGCAAATACAGCTGTTAAGATCATGCCTGAAATGCCGCCAACTCCATGACAGGGAAAAACATCCAATGTATCGTCTAGCGAGGTCTTGGTTCTCCATTCTACCATCAGATTGCTAACAATGCTACTGACAATACCTACCGTTAATGCATGCGGGATACTGATGAATCCTGCTGCGGGTGTAATGGCAACAAGACCAACCACTGCGCCAATACAAGTTCCCATGGCACTTGGTTTTCGGCCACGGATAGCATCAAAAATAACCCAAGCAAATGCTGCAGCAGCAGATGCTGATGTTGTTGTGGCTAATGCGGTGGCAGCTAAAATATTTGCACCCAGTGCTGAGCCAGCATTGAATCCCAACCATCCAAACCACAATAATCCCGTACCAAGCATTACATATGTGATACGTGCGGGATTATGATTGGTCTCATTTCTTCCTTTTAAATATATGGCACTGGCTAATGCAGCCCATCCTGCACTCATGTGAACAACGGTTCCACCCGCAAAATCCAGTACACCAAATTTTGCCAGTAGCCCGTCCGGATGCCAGGTCGCATGTGCCAAGGGTGAATAGATAAAGACGCTGAATAAAACAATGAATAAAATATAGGATGTGAATTTTATTCTTTCAGCAAAAGCTCCCGTAATTAATGCGGGTGTAATGATGGCAAATTTGAGTTGATAGAAAGCAAAAAGAACAACAGGTATTGTAGCGGCTAATTTGATACTGCCATCCGCAGATGTGATAGGGCCACCTTCAATCACCCCCTTCATCATAAAGAATGTGCTCGGATCACCAATGATACCACCGATCGATTTGCCAAAAGCCAGACTGAAGCCAACCACTACCCATAAAACACTGATCACCGACATACATATAAAACTTTGTAGCATGGTGGAAAGCACATTTTTTTTACTCACCATACCCCCATAAAAGAATGCAAGTCCCGGGGTCATGATCAATACCAAGCCGGTTGCGCAAAGCATCCAGGCAATATCTGCAGCAATAAGATCTGGATTCGGCTTTGTTGGTTTGGGTAAACTTGGAAAGAAAAGACTCAATACGATAATGACCAATAAGAGAATAAAAGGAATAAGGGCTAAGCGGCGTGTCATCGACATAAACAAACAAAATTTAATTCGTTAGTCAAATAGATATTTTGCAAATATTAGAGCATATTTTTGAAATTCAATAACATATTTATTTTAATTATTTGAGAATATCTTATTATTCACGTCATAAAATAAAAAAGTCCCAATACTATTGGGACTTCATTTATTCATAAAAAGCTGTTTATTTTTTTCCAGGATAAACCTGTAAAGCCTTTTCCAGGCAATCCATGGCTTTATTAATATCATCGAGATTCAGCACATAGGCTAATCTTACTTCCTGTTTGCCCAATCCTTCCGTTCCATAGAAACCGGTAGCGGGGGCCAGCATCACTGTCTGATCATTATAATTGAAATCTTCGAGCAACCACTGACAAAAAACATCTGCATCATCGATGGGTAATTTTGCCATAGCGTAGAATGCACCGCCTGGATTTGGGCAAAATACTTTATCCATCGAATTCAGTCTTTTTACGATCAGATCCCTGCGTGATTTGTATTCTGCTTTTGTAGTATCAAAATAATTGGAAGGAAGATCGATCGCTGCTTCACCTGCAATTTGCGCAAACGAAGGCGGGCTTAATCTTGCCTGTGCAAATTTCATTACGGCATCCAGCAGACTTTTATTTTTAGTGACCAAGGCGCCAATTCTTCCACCGCAGGCACTGTATCTTTTACTGATCGTATCCATCAATACTACATTATCATCAACTCCTGTTAAATGCATGGCGCTGATCTGTTTTCCTTCATAACAAAATTCACGATATGCTTCATCAGAAAACAAATAGAGATCATGTTTGATGATAAGCTGTTTTAATGCCAGCATTTCAGCTTCCGTATATAAATATCCGGTTGGGTTATTCGGATTGCAGATCACGATAGCTTTTGTTTTTGCGGTGATCTTCTTCTCAAACTCTGCAATGGCCGGTAAAGCAAAACCGCTTTCAATATTCGAGGTTACCGGAACGACCGTTACACCTGCTGCAACTACAAATCCATTATAATTGGCATAAAAAGGTTCGGGTATGATCACTTCATCTCCCGGATCAAGGCAGGCCATAAAGCCAAATAGAATGGCTTCACTTCCGCCTGTTGTAATAATGATCTGATCATATGTAACATCGATGCCAACTGTTTTATAATAACCAACCAGTTTTTTGCGATAACTCTCATTGCCTGCACTATGACTGTATTCCAGTACTTTAAAGTTGCTGTTTCTCACAGCATCTAAAACCAGTTTAGGTGTTTCGATATCAGGCTGACCGATGTTTAGATGATATACTTTGATGCCTCTTTGTTTTGCAGCTTCTGCATAAGGTACCAACTTGCGAATGGGGGAGGCGGGCATTAATTGTCCGCGTTGACTTATTTGTAACATGGCACAAAGATAGCAGCCCTATTACAGCATACAAAAGAAAAACGCTGTTAGTTTCCTAACAGCGTTTCTATTCAAAACAAGCGTTAATTATTTTTCATTTACAGTACTTCACCATCGATACTGAGTACAGTTGGTGAATCTATATTTGCAAATTTTACATTCACATTTTTATGGAATGCACCTGATGCTGCAGCATTGAATGTTACTTTTATTTTCCCTTCTTTCCCTTTGGCAATTGGCTGTTTAGGATAATCCGGAGTAGTGCAACCACAGTCGGCTGTAGCCACTTCTACCACTAAAGGTTTTGTACCTGCATTCGTAAAAGTGAAGGTATAAGTTACAGGTGTTCCTTTTTTTATCTTTCCGAAACTATGTTTCGTATTACTGAATTTTACCGATTCCTGTGCAAAGCTGATTATGGAAACCAATAAAAATGCAGCGAGTAAGATCTTCTTCATGAGGATAATGATTTTTGATTTTTCTGTTAATTCGAAGAGGCTGTCTTTAATTTTTCGGTTGCTGAATTGGCCGGTGCCGGATTAGCA
>CAIMKO010000514.1 GCA_903841915.1 uncultured Chitinophagaceae bacterium
CGGGTTGTATTTGCAAAAGCATAAGAGATTTTTAAAATCAACATACAGTCCCGGCAAAAAAGCCGGGATTTTTTTATTTTATGGCAACAACGAAAGTATCTATTCAGGGTTATGAAGGCAGTTTCCATCAGGTAGCTGCACAACAATATTTTGGAAAAGAAGTGGAAGTGATCCCCTGTGCCAATTTCAGGGAAGTCATCAAGATCGCATCCAATAAAAAAGAAAGTAACGGCGGCGTGATGGCGATCGAGAATTCTATTGCCGGAAGCATTCTTCCCAATTATACTTTATTGCAGAAAAGCAGTTTGAAGATCATCGGCGAAGTATACCTGCCCATCAAACAACATTTATTGGTGAACCCAGGTGTTAAGCTGGAAGACATTAAAGAAGTGCATTCACATCATATGGCCATTCAGCAATGTATGGAGTATCTAGATAAGTATGATTGGAAATTAGTGGAAACAGATGATACAGCATTAAGCGCCAAACATATTCATCAACATAAGAGCAAACATATTGCCGGTATTGCCAGTAAACTGGCGGCTGAATTATTTCAGTTGAATATACTGGTACCTAATATTCATACACAGAAAAATAATTACACCCGCTTTCTGATGCTGCAAAGATCGGATGATGTGTTGCAGATAAAAGATGCCAACAAAGCTTCTGTAAACTTCGAGACAGATCATTCAAAAGGAAGCCTGGCAAAGGTTCTGACAAAGATCGCCGATGGTGGCATCAATCTAAGCAAGCTGCAGAGTTTTCCTATTGCCGGTACCAATTTCAAATATAGTTTTCATGCGGATATGGAATTTGAAAATACCGACATATTCAATGCAGTGATAGATGAAATAAAGCCATTAACGGCACAAATAAAGATTTACGGTGTGTATAAAAACGGAAACCCCCTAACCCCCTAAAGGGGAGATATCCAAATCATTTAATAAACTTTATCAGATATATTATGAGTTCAGATGTTGAAAAAAAATCAAATGCTTTACTAACTCCCCCTTCAGGGGGTTGGGGGGTCTCAAAACGACTTGACGGTATTGGTGAATATTATTTTTCTCAAAAACTGAGAGAAATAGAGGAACTGAATAAACAGGGAAAGAATATCATCAATCTGGGAATCGGTAGTCCCGACTTGCCACCGCATCCTGATGTGATCAAAGTATTGCAGGAAGAATCTGCAAAACCTAATGTGCATGCGTATCAGTCTTATAAAGGTTCTCCGGTGCTGCGCAAAGCCATGAGCGACTGGTATAAAAAATGGTACAATGTTGATCTGAATATTGATTCTGAAATTTTACCACTCATCGGAAGCAAAGAAGGTATCATGCATATTTGTATGACTTATTTGAATGACGGTGATGAAGTGCTGGTACCTAATCCCGGATATCCAACTTACAGAAGTGCCGTAAAATTATCTGGTGGTGTTTGTGTTGATTATGATTTGCTCGAACAAAATAAATATGAACCTGATTTTGATGCATTGGATAAAAGCGATCTCTCAAAAGTGAAACTGATGTTTGTGAATTATCCGCAAATGCCAACAGGTAATAATGCCAACAGACCTTTATTTGAAAAGATCGTAGCATTTGGAAAGAAGCATCATATTCTGATCATTCATGATAATCCATATAGTTTTATTTTGAATGAAAACCCGATGAGTTTGTTGTCTGTTCAAGGAGCAAAAGAGGTTGTTCTTGAATTGAATTCTTTAAGTAAGTCATCAAATATGGCGGGCTGGAGAGTAGGCATGCTTTGCGGTGCTAAAGAAAGGATCGATGAAGTATTAAGATTCAAAAGCAATATGGACAGCGGTATGTTCCTTCCTTTACAACTCGCTGCTGCAAAGGCTTTGAGCCTGGATAAGAGTTGGTACGACAGTATCAATAAGATATACAATGAAAGAAGGGCAAAGGTTTTTGAATTGCTGGATCTGTTAAATTGTGTCTATTCGAAAGATCAGGTTGGTATGTTTGTTTGGGCGAAGATCCCATCAACCTATAAGGATGGATATGCAGTGAGTGATGAAGTGTTGTATAACAGTAATGTTTTCATTACACCGGGGGGCATCTTTGGAAAGGCAGGGGATCAATATATCAGAGTTAGTTTATGCGGAAGTATTGAAAGATTTGAGGAAGCAATCAAGCGAATTAAGAATTAATAATTATCAATTAATAATTGAAATGTTTAATAACGTAACGATAGTCGGAGTGGGTTTGATCAGTGGCTCTTTTGCCATTGCATTAAAAGAAAAAGGATTTGCCAAGCATGTGATCGGGGTGAGCAGAACAGAAGCGAGTTCAAAGAAAGCATTGGAATTAGGGATCATTGATGAAGTATTGCCCTTGGAAGAAGCGGTTAAAAAAAGCGATTTTATTTATGTGGCCATTCCGGTTGACGCGACAATATCAGTGATGCAACAGATCATGGACCTGATCACCGATAAACAGATCGTAGCTGATGCAGGTTCTACCAAATATTCATTGTGTGAAGCCTTGAAGGACCATCCTATGCGTAAGCGATTTGTGGCAACACATCCTATGTGGGGAACGGAATATAGTGGTCCGGAAGCTGCAGTGAGAGATGCATTCATTGGCCGCGCATGTGTTATTTGTGAAAAAGAAAAAACAGATGCTGCTGCGGTTGAAACAGTTGAAAATATATATCGTGCGTTGGGAATGAACTTAATTTATATGGATGCTGAAAGCCACGACAGACATGCGGCTTATGTCAGTCATATTTCCCATATCACATCATTTGCCTTGGCCAATACGGTCTTGGAAAAGGAAAAAGAAGAAGATGCCATTTTTGAATTGGCGGGTGGTGGTTTTGAAAGTACGGTTCGTTTGGCAAAAAGTAGTCCGGCCATGTGGGCACCGATCTTTATGCAGAACAGAGAAAATGTGCTGGATGTATTGAATGAACATATTGCTCAGTTGAGAAAGTTTAAAGCCTGTTTGGAAAAAGAGAATTATGAGTATTTGAATGAGTTGATGGAGAATGCGAATAAGATTAAGCGGATTTTGAAATAGATGGTTTCACACAAAGAAACTAAGATTGCAAAGGACACAAAGAGATGTCTTAGTGTGCTTCGTATCCTTTGTTTCTTTTTGTGAAATATAAGATACCGGATGTTCTGAAAGATGGCAAGGGAAATGGGATGAAACACAATGCAGACAATACAAGCAAAACAAATAGCTGTAAAGGATTTTAATAAATTACCTTTGCGCAAATTTTTAATAAAATATATGACAACATTTAGTGAGTTAGGATTGGTTGAGAACTTGGTAAAAGCTACAGATGCTTTGGGGTATGTGAACCCAACGGCTATTCAAGAACAAGCAATCCCTGTACTGTTAAGCGGTACTAAAGATTTAATAGGTTTGGCGCAAACCGGAACGGGTAAAACAGCAGCTTTTGGCTTGCCATTGCTGCAATTAGTGGACGAAAAACAAAAACACCCTCAGGCATTGGTGGTTTGTCCAACCCGTGAATTGTGTATGCAGATCGTGACCGAGATAGAACTGTTCAAAAAGTTCATGCCGGGCATGAGTGTAGTAGCCGTTTATGGCGGTGCATCCATCGGATTACAGATCCGTGACCTAAAAAAGGGGATCCAAATAGTGGTAGCCACACCGGGCAGATTGATCGATCTGATCGAAAGAAAAGCCATCCATCTGGAAAAGATAAAATATGTGGTGCTCGATGAAGCAGATGAAATGCTGAACATGGGGTTCAAAGATGATATTGAATTCATCCTGGAAAATACACCCGAACGTGAATCTACCTGGTTATTCAGTGCAACCATGCCTGCTGAAATTCGCAGAGTGAGTAAACGTTACATGAAAAGCCCGGTTGAATTAACAGTGGGCAAAATGAACACTGCCAATAAGGATATTGATCATCAGTATTTTGTTGTGAACGGACATCAGCGTTATGAAGCATTGAAAAGACTGATCGATTTTAATCCCGGTATCTATGGTATCATTTTTACCCGTACAAAGATCGATGCACAAAATGTAGCTGAAAAATTAACTAGAGATGGTTATGATATCGATGCATTGCATGGTGATTTGACTCAGCAGCAAAGGGATAAAGTAATGGGTGAATTCCGTGAAAAGACTTTACAACTATTGGTGGCTACCGATGTAGCTGCAAGAGGTATCGATGTAAAGGAAATAACGCACGTTATCAATTACGAATTACCCGATGAAATGGAAGTATACACCCATCGCAGTGGTCGTACAGGACGTGCAGGAAGTACCGGGATTTGTATGAGCATTGTAAACAACAAAGATGTTTATAAGATAAAACATATCGAAAGATTGGTACAGGCTTCCTTTCATAAATTAGAAATACCAAGTGGTAAAGATGTTTGCCGTAAACAATTCAATGCAGTAATGGATAAATTGTTGAACACAGATATCAGTCATGGTGATTATGAAACCTACTTGCCTATGTTGCAGGAAAAGTTTGCCGATGTTACCAAAGAGGAAGTATTGACAAGAGTTGCAGCAATGGAGTTTGACCGCTTCCTGAAATATTATGAAAATGCGGGTGATCTGAATTTGAGAGAAGTACGCAGAGAAAGAAGAGAAATTTCACCACGTGACGGACAATCATCCGACAGAAGAAGGGACAGCAGAGATGGTGGTAGAGGAGATAGTCGTCCGCAATATGCAGCAGGTGGCAGTGGTGATTATACCAGACTCTTCGTGAACCTTGGTACCAAAGATGGTTTTTATAAAGCGAGTTTCTTACAATATATATTAGACCTGAGTGATCTGAAAAAAGAGGTATTGGGAAAGATCGATATGAAAGAAATGAACAGTTGGGTGGAAGTAGATAAAAAAGTGGCCAATCAAATGGTGAAATCAATTGATGGTAAAAATTATCGCGGCAGAAAGATCAGAATGAATGATGCGAATTCAAGATAGTAGTAAGTGATAAGTTGTAAGTTTTAAGTACGCGAATAATAAAGCATTGCATTTAAAACTTATCACTTAAAACTTATCACTTAAAACTTATAACTCATAACCTAAAACTCAAATGGAACAGACAATCGAACAGAAACAAAACATCTTAGACGTGTGGAACAAACGTCCACTCATCATCAGCGGTCCCTGCAGTGCAGAAACAGAAGAGCAAGTGATTGCTACAGCTACAAGTCTGGCAGCTACCGGAAAAGTGGATATGCTGCGTGCCGGCATCTGGAAACCTCGTACACGACCCGGAAGTTTTGAAGGCGTTGGTACAAAAGGATTGCCCTGGTTGCAAAAAGCAAAAGCAGTAACAGGATTACCTGTTTGTGTGGAAGTGGCCACCGGTAAACAAGTGGAAGATGCTTTGCATTTTGGCGTGGATGTTTTATGGATCGGTGCCAGAACAACTGTCAATCCTTTTAGTGTACAAGATGTAGCCGATGCATTGCGTGGTGCTGATGTTCCTGTGTTGATCAAGAATCCAATTAATCCTGATCTTGAATTATGGATCGGAGCATTGGAACGTGTTGGTAAAGCAGGTATCAAAAATATCGGGTTGATCCATCGCGGTTTCAGTTCTTATGGTAACACAGAATTTCGCAATGCCCCGATGTGGCATCTCGCTATCGAAATGAAGAGAAGATATCCTGATATGCTGATGATCAATGATCCTTCACATATCTGTGGTAACAGACATATGCTCCAGGAAGTTGCACAAGAAGCCATTGATCTGGATTATGACGGATTGATCATTGAAAGTCATATTGATCCTGATAATGCATGGAGCGATGCCAAGCAACAGATCACTCCTGAAAAACTGGGTGAATTGATTGGCAATATCCATTGGAGAAAAGAAGACGTAGCTTCAGCAGAATACCATGCAGCACTGGAAAAATTACGCCAGCAGATCAATCATTTGGATGATGAATTGATGCAGATCATCGGTCAGCGTATGAAAGTTTCTGAAAAGATCGGTAAGTATAAAAAAGAAAATAGTATTACCATTCTGCAGACCAATAGATGGAACTCAATATTAGAAAGAGCTTTTGCAAAAGGAGATAAGTTGGGATTAAGCAAAGAATTCATCACTAAATATTTTGATGCGGTGCATATGGAAAGTATCAATCATCAGAATAAGATCATGAATTCATAGAGTGAATGGTGAAAAGTGAAAGGTGAATTTTGTGAAGCAATCTGCAAATCAATATTCAACTTCGTTGTATTACTCACTTGCACTGAAGTATTTTATATCAACAATCTATTTCCCCTTTAGGGGTTAGGGGTATGAACAAACAAACATTTAAATTCTCAACAGCATCAACCAGCATATACTTTGCCAATGGCATCAGTCATCTCAAAGAGATCATCGATGTTAAGCATGCTGTATTCATTACGGATGAAAATATATTTAAGCTTCATCAAAAAAGATTCAAGGGTTATAATATCATTGTATTAAAAGCAGGTGAAGAATTTAAAACACAGGCAACAGTTGATTCTATTATAGAACAACTGATCGCATTTGAAGCAGACAGAAAAACCGTATTGGTGGGTGTTGGCGGTGGTGTGATCACAGATATGACCGGTTATGTGGCATCTGTTTATATGCGTGGAATTGCATTTGGTTTTGTACCTACCACTTTATTGGCATTAGTTGATGCAAGCATAGGTGGCAAGAACGGAATTGATGTTGGAGTGTATAAAAATATTGTGGGTGTTACAAGACAGCCTGCATTCATATTACATGATCTGATCTTCCTCAATACATTGCCTGAAACAGAGTGGCAAAACGGATTTGCTGAGATCATTAAACATGCATGTATCAAAGATGCAGCATTGTTTAAAGAATTGGAAAAGCATGATCTGAAATATTACCGTAGTAAAAAGAAAGAGCTTTGTTTATTGATCCAGCGCAATGCGAAGATCAAACTGAATGTAGTGCAGAAAGATGAGTTTGAGCAAGCAGACAGAAAGTTGTTGAACTTTGGTCATACACTCGGTCACGCACTGGAAAATCAATACGAGTTATCGCATGGGCAGGCCATATCTATCGGCATGACCTATGCTTCTGAAATTTCTAAAATGGTATTGGGCTTTAAACAAACCGAATCAGTGGTGAAAGTATTGGCACAATACGGCTTGCCAACTTATGCAGCATTTAATAAGCAAAAGGTTTTTGCTGTGTTGAAGATGGATAAGAAAAGAGCAAGAAAAGAAATGAATTATATTCTCTTAGAAAAAATTGGAAAAGGAATTGTTCTTCCAATACCATTAAACGATTTAGAAAAAATCATCAACGAATTATAAGTCCCTCCTTCGGAGGGATCTAGGGAGGCTTTATGATTGTAACCATACAACCATCCATATTATCAGGAACGATCCATGCACCTGCATCCAAGAGTTCCATGCAGAGGGCATGTGCTGCAGCTTTGGTGCGAAAAGGTAAGTCCATCATTCATAATCCGGGAACTTCCAACGATGATAAAGCAGCATTAGCGATCATTAAAGAAATGGGTTGCGAATGGTCGATTGAAAATAATGAATTGACAATCGATAGCAGCAATGCTTTTATTCATTCCCGACTCTCGGCTCTCGACTCCGGACCCCGGACTCCGGACTCCCGACCCCTAACTATCAACTGTGGTGAGAGCGGATTAAGCATCAGAATGTTTACACCTATAGTGGCGTTGAGTAAAAATAAAATAACCATCAATGGTGAAGGAAGTTTGTTGAAACGTCCAATGGATTTCTTTGATGAGATATTGCCGCAATTAAACGTAGATGTTAATTCCAATCAGGGGAAACTTCCTTTGCAAATAACAGGACCATTAGTGCCAAAGAATATTGAAATTGACGGATCATTAAGCTCTCAGTTTTTGACAGGGTTATTGATGGCATATTCGGCCTCCCTAAATCCCTCCGAAGGAGGGACTTCAGTCCCTGAACTTCAAAGAGAATCTGTTTCAATAAAAGTCACGAATTTAAAAAGTAAACCATATGTGGATCTGACTTTGAAAGTGATGCAGGATTTTGGTTTATTAGTTCCGGAGAATAAAAATTACGAAGAGTTTGTATTTAATGATGCAAATTCTTTAATCCCCCCTTCGGGGGGTGGGGGGGCTTATACTGTAGAAGGCGATTGGAGCGGTGCTGCATTCTTATTAGTGGCAGGTGCTATTGCAGGAAATATTGTGGTGAAAGGATTAGATATAAATTCAACTCAGGCAGATAAAAAAATATTAGAAGCATTGCAGGATTGCGGCTGTATATTATTTATCAGTGATTCTGAGATAAATGTTTCTTACCCCCCTTCAGGGGTTAGGGGGTTTCATTTTAATGCAACGGATTGTCCGGATCTGTTTCCTCCATTAGTAGCCTTGGCGTCATATTGTAATGGTACAACTGTGATCGAAGGGGTGAGCAGGTTAGCACATAAAGAAAGTAATCGTGCATTGACCTTACAGGAAGAGTTTGCAAAAATGGGGGTGGAGATCAAATTACAGGATGATCTGATGATGATCAGAGGAAATTCTGTGAAAGGAGCAAAAGTTCATTCGAGACACGACCATCGAATTGCGATGGCATGTGCAGTAGCAGCATTGAAAGCAGAAGGTGCGACTCTGATCGAAGAAGCAGAAGCCATTAATAAATCTTATCCTGATTTTTATGAACACATAAAATCATTGGGTGCTTCTGTATCTTTATAAGCGTTAACCCATAAACTATTAAACTACTAAACCTATAAACCTTGAATTCATTCGGACGCATATTTCGGGTAAACATTTTCGGCGAATCGCATGGGGAAAGTGTTGGGATCAATATCGACGGTATTCCTGCAGGATTAGCCTTAAGCGTGGATGATTTTACGATCGACATTGAAAGAAGGAAAGGCGGTACACAAAAGGGAACAACACCGAGGCAGGAAACAGATCTGCCTATTTTCAAAAGCGGATTGTTTAATGGAAAGACCACAGGTGCACCATTGACCATTTTATTTGAAAATAATAATACACGCAGTGGCGATTATGCCAAACAAAGGGATACGCCTCGTCCGGGGCATGCAGATTTTGTTGCGCATAAAAAATTTGCAGGGAATGAAGATTACAGAGGTGGCGGACATTTCAGCGGAAGACTCACTGTTGCCATTGTTGCAGCAGGAGTGATCGCAAAGAAATTGTTGCATGAAATAAAAGTTGCAGCAGTGATCACTGAGATCGGTGGTGAGAAAGATATCGAAGCAGGCTTGCAAAAAGCCATTGATGCAAAAGATACTGTGGGAGGCATCGTTGAATGTGCAGTAACTGGATTGCCGATAGGGTTAGGCGAACCGTTTTTTGATAGTATAGAAAGTTTGTTAAGTCATGCAGTATTTGCTATTCCTGCGGTTAGAGCCATTGAATTTGGCACAGGATTTTCGGCAGCAAAAATGTTTGGTGTGGAACATAATGATGCCATAGTTGATGCATCGGGAAAAACAAAGACCAACCATGCAGGCGGTGTTGTAGGGGGTATTACCAATGGGAATGATTTAGTATTCAGGATAGCGATCAAACCAACTTCATCTACACCAAAAGAACAGGAAACATTTAATTGGGAAACGAATACAATTGAAAGCTTCTCCGTAAAGGGAAGACATGATCTCTGCATTGCACTACGTGTTCCCGTGGTGTTGGAAGCAATGACGGCAATGGTTTTGACTGATCTGATGTTGCTGGAACAAAGAATTCCGAGAATAATTAAGAATTGATAATTAGTAATTGAGAATGATGGAACCGATATATCATGTTACTTCTAAACAGGAATGGGAATGGGCAAAACGAAATGGCTTTTTTGAAGCGCCATCATTAAAGAGCGAAGGATTTATTCATTGCAGTCAGGCTCAGCAGGTACCCGGTGTTTTGGAAAGATATTATAAAGGGAAAACTGATCTGGTGAAATTAGTGATAGATCCATCCAAACTTATTCATGAACTGAAATATGAATTGGCGCCTTCAGTGAATGAAGAATTTCCACATGTGTTTGGTGTGATCAATGTAGATGCAGTGATCGATGCTGTTGGGATAAACTAATGCTCATTAAATAAAAATTATGCATTCATTTACGATTAATGCTTCTATTCAAATTGTTCCCATCGTACAGGACAAACATCCTTACGAATGGGTGGATGAGGCCATTGCCATCATCGAGCAATCAGGGATCAAATATGAAGTAGGTGCATTTGCAACTGTGATCGAAGGAAAATATGATGCTGTGATGCAGGTGATCAATGACGTAAATGAATATTTATATTCGAAAGGTTGTAATGAGTGGATAAGCAATGTCCAGATACAGATTCGAAGTCAGGGCGATATGACCGCTGACGAAAAAACAGATAAATTCAAAAACTAGGGTAATATTTATTGAGTTGCTTTTTTTAGCTTTTCAAAACTGAGATTCAGTATTTCAAATCTTTCAGGGTTAGGCCAACTGTAATGCCACCATTCTGTTTCGAGCGGTTTGAATCCGAATCGGATCATTGTTTCTTTTAATAATGTTCTGTTGGCCAGGATCGTTTCTGATAATGCAGTAAAACTCTGATGTGCCGAATCAGTAAAATTATCGAAACCGGTACCCATATCTAATTCTTGCTTTGTTTTCAGATCAATAATGGTAAGATCGACCGTTATTCCGCGATTATGTCCACTCCCTTTGGCAGGATTGGCAACATATCTATCATCATGAACCAATTCCCAGAATTTTTTAGTTACGGCATAAGGACGATAGGCATCAAATATTTTTAATCCCAACCCTTTTTGTTCCAGATTTTCTTGTACCTGATCGAGCGCTTTTGCCACCGGCAATCGCAAAAAGCTAAAATCGGTCTTGGCAGGATACATCTCCTGACGCATAAAATTGTTAATGGAAGCATAATGCAGATCAAGAATGATGTGCGGGTTAAGGTGGGTGATATTCACCATTTTCTGGTTAGAATCCAATACAGTCGTGGACCTATAAGTTTTTATACTTCTTATTTCTGTTAATCCATAATCGTTTTTTGGCAAGATATTTGGCTTGGTGGCACAACTATGTGCAAAAACAATGGCAGCAAATATGGTGGTTATCCGAAGGGTTTGTTTATTTTTCATGTCGGTTATAGGGGGTTATTGGGTCAAATTACAAATTCATTTGCTATGAAGCAGCTTTTCAGTCTTGTCCTGGCCTTCTGTGTTTGTACTAATGCCCAAACTCAAAATGACACGATTGTATTGCCTAAACCCAAGACTATTATTGGGATTGCCAGCTTTTACAGTTCTAATCTGGATGGAACCAAAACTTCCACAGGCGAAACATTCCGAAACAGTAAAATGACTGCTGCAAGTAACCAATTTAAGTTGAATAGTTGGGTGAAAGTGACCAATTTGCGCAATAACAAAGTGATAAAGGTTAGAATTAACGACCGGATGCATGTTAAAATGGCGCATAAAGGCAGAGTGGTGGATCTGAGCAGGACTGCAGCAAAAGAACTGGGTTTTTTGAGTCGCGGCCTGACCAGAGTTAAGGTGGAGGAGATCACAAATGCACATAATGAATAAAAAATGTGGATTATTAAATTATTAAAGAAATCTTAATTTTCATAAAATCAAAATCACCCTGTATTTTTGCCCAACTCAAAAAACTAACTTATGAAGAAAGTTCTCTTGTTTTTAATAGCTGCGGGAATAGCGGTTACATCGTTTAGTCAGGAATCCATCGCCCCAAGCTGGAAAAAAAGACCAACACTCGGTATTAATTTTTTCCTTAAAGATTTTATTTCACCAGATTTAATTGGTCATAACGGATTGGGTCTATTCCTTAGAGGAAAATATCCTGCTATGAATACTATGAGCCCTGGTTTTGGTATTCAGTATTTGCAGGGACTTTCTGAGTATGTTGACTTTTCTGCTAATTTGAATAGTTCATTTTTGAAATACACATTTTATGATGGAAGTAAAGCTCAAAATGATCAATTCTTATTAGAAACAAGTGCTGCATTGAACCTCAAATTATTACCTGATAATTATGTGGTTGATCCTTACGTTACTGTAGGTGTTGGTGCTTCAATGCTGGCAGGAACTTATTTTGGTGCATACGCTCCGGTAGGTGCAGGTTTTCAATTTGCTTTAGGAGATGGTGCTTTCTTGAATCTTCAATGGTTATATAATCTTAGAGTTTCAGATAACACAAACTATAATTTCCAATATTCATTAGGGTTCGCTTCACCGCTTACAGAAAAGAAACAACCTAAACTGGCTCCTCTACCGGTTCCTCCACCGCCTGTTGTTGAAAAAGATACAGATGGCGATGGTATCGTTGACAGTAAAGACAAATGTCCAACTGTTCCAGGCCTTGCTAAATATGATGGTTGTCCTGTACCTGATACAGATGGTGATGGCATCAATGATGAAAATGATAAATGCCCTACAGTAAAAGGTTTGGCAAGATATAACGGCTGTCCAATTCCTGATACAGATAAGGATGGCATCAATGACGAAGAAGATTCTTGTAAAACAGTACCGGGAGTTGCACGCTATCATGGCTGTCCTATTCCTGACAAAGATGGTGATGGTGTAAATGATGAAGAAGACAAATGTCCTGAATATCCCGGACCTGCTTCAAATCATGGTTGCCCTGAACTAAAAGAAATTCATGCAGAAAATGTACTGTTTGCAATAAACCAAGCGATCCTGACTAAGAAAGCAACTGTTGAGTTAGATAGAGGTGCTACACTTCTTAATACCAAATATCCTCATACAAGTATCTTGATCGAAGGATATACTTCAAACACAGGTACAGCTCAGCATAACCTTGTATTATCTCAAAAGAGAGCTGATGCAGTAAAAGCATACTTGGTGAAGAAAGGTGTAAGTGCAGACAGATTAACTGCAACCGGTTATGGTATTGCAAATCCTGTGGCTGATAACAAAACACAAGCAGGAAGAGATCTTAACAGAAGAGTTGAGTTTAAAGTAAAACAATAATCAAATAAGATTATAACTAATAAAAAATCCCGCTCATGTAGCGGGATTTTTTATTAGTATAAGGTTAAAGAAAAAGTATATGTAGTTTGAAAAAATAA
>CAIMKO010000515.1 GCA_903841915.1 uncultured Chitinophagaceae bacterium
CCATTCAGATTGTTTTTGGCTGGAAGAACTATCACTTGTATGAATTTTTAATTGACGGTCATATTCTTGGAGCACCAGAAGATTACGTGGCAAATATTTCCTCAACTGAAGAAGGTGTGATTGATGCAAGAGATATTACACTTGACTTAATCATTGAACCAGGTGAGAAGTTTTCCTATGTGTATGATTTCGGGGATTCATGGAAGCACAATATTGAAGTAGAGAAATTCCTTCCGAATGAGCAAGAGAAAAAATATCCGATTTGTATTGACGGAGAACTGCGATGTCCCCCAGAGGATTGCGGCGGGATACGAGGATATTATGACATGCTGGAAATATTAAAGGACAAAAAGAACCCAGAGTATAAGGACACCAAAATATGGGTGGGCAGAAACTTTAAACCAGAGCATTTCGATAAAGAAAAGGTCAATAAGAAATTGCTTCGCCTATATAAATACATCATGGATTGGTTGAATAACTAATCACCAATATCTTAAGAAAGAATTCCCGTTGAGATTTTCTTTAAAAACACTTTGATTACCATTAATCAGGAAAAATTCATGGGGAGTATTACTATTAATAAATAATCTTATAACAATTTAGCTATGGGTTTATTGGAAATCAATCACGAATCTGCGGATACAATAACCGATAGTTTTGACCGAATCGCAAGAGAGCTATTCACCAATTATAAACTACTGGTGAACGAAAACGAATATCGTCTAATTGACATCGAATTCTACTACTATGATGATAAGGTATTTAAGGATGTTTATGCTCACAAACATCCCTCTCAACGTCAATCTGGGAAATGGTATTTCCACGGTTCAGGAGTTGACATTACAATTGGTAACGGAATGAATTTTGGAGGAATTCTCCTTCGCGGTATTGCGAAGATTTCCACTAAGGGTGACATTGATAATTATTCTATTGAAGACCAAATTCATGGCTCATTGAATGTAGTTACGGAAATCGGCTCCAGTTTTTATGGCGTATTTCAGAATATGCCTAACTCATTTGGAATACACGATATTGAGATTGACCGTATGGGTGCTCTTATGAAAGAGCCCCCTCATATTATTAAAACAAAGCGAATTGGTTTAAACCTTGATAAGGATAATAATGAAGGGAAAATTTTCTACAATGGTAAATTCCGTTATGTGATATTCCCTCATTTAAAGCTAAAGGACAAAACCCAAATCGCTCGTGATATGCAGGAACAATATCCTGAACTGACAGTTGACCAAATTAATAAGGCTTTGGGCTCAAAATTTTTATGATTACTGACCAGGAAACAAACTTTCTTTACTTGGCAGATACTTTGCCGAAACTATATCCTTCCTTTTATTCCAGATTTGAGAAAGTATTAAAACAGTGTGGCATTACTTCAACCCAGCTCCCAAATACAAATGATGTCTGGGCAGTAGATTATATGCCGATACAAATCCAGGACGATTTATTTGTTCAGTTTTTATACAACCCCGATTATTTAATATCAAAGGCAGAACGAAAAACAATATCAGATGTTGATACCATTTGCCACCAGATAAGAATCACACCCACAAAATCGAAAATTGCCCTTGATGGAGGTAACGTGATAAGAGCCAAGGATAAAGTTATACTTACGGATAAAGTCTTTAAATCAAATTCGTCTTACACCAATAAGCAACTCACTACTGAGTTAGAGGAACTTTTCC
>CAIMKO010000516.1 GCA_903841915.1 uncultured Chitinophagaceae bacterium
ACCATTTGAACGAAGCGCATGGTATATCCTCCGCTTTTTATTTACTGAATAAATACAAATCAATTGATAAAGTAAGAGAGCGACTCGTGTTTACTACACACACACCTGAAGAAGCAGGTAATGAAAAACATGATATTTATTTATGTCATAAGATGAGTTATTTCTGCGGACTGAGTATTGATGAAGTAAGAAAAATAACCGGCACGACTGATGATCAATTCAATCATTCTCTTGCGGCCTTACGTTTTGCAAGAAAAGCAAACGGTGTAAGTGCATTGCATGGTGTGGTGAGCAGAGAGATGTGGAAAAAATATGATGGTATTTGCGAGATCACTTCTATCACGAATGCACAGAACTGGAGATATTGGTCAGACAAGCAGATGTACAAATACATGGAAGAAGGGAATGACCTGGCCTATGATGACAGAAAAGTGTATTTAAAGAAACGTGCTTTTGAAATAGTTGCAGATCAAACGGGGAAAATATTCGATCCCAATGTCTTGACCATCGTATGGGCGAGACGTTTTGCAGGTTATAAACGTGCTGACTTCTTAACACAGGATCTGGCACGTTTTGAAAGATTACTCAATAACACCAACCATCAGGTACAGATTATTTGGGCCGGGAAGCCCTACCCTGTTGATTACCCTGCGATCAGCCAGTTCAACAATCTCGTTCATTTAAGTAAGAACTATAAGAACGTGGCGGTCTTAGTGGGTTACGAATTATCACTCAGTAAACGTCTAAAACAAGCTGCAGATATATGGTTGAATAATCCACGCGTACCAAGGGAAGCCAGTGGAACAAGTGGGATGACTGCTGCCATGAATGGTGCAGTAAATTTTTCTACTGATGACGGATGGATACCGGAATTTATAAACAGCGGCAAC
The DNA here is from genome assembly GCA_903841915.1 of uncultured Chitinophagaceae bacterium. Lineage (GTDB taxonomy): Bacteria > Bacteroidota > Bacteroidia > Chitinophagales > Chitinophagaceae > CAIQDX01. The sequence goes on from CAIMKO010000516.1 coordinate 891, forward strand.
AATGGTTTTGTTGTTCCTAAAGCTGATTATGCAAATATGAGTGTACATGATCAGGATGAGTATGATCTGAATAAGATCTATGAAATATTAGAACAGCAGATCGTTCCATTGTATTATGATAATTATGATACATGGAGACAGATCATGAAGAACGGAATGCGGGATGTTCGCTTCCAGTTCGACAGTAACCGTATGGCTGCTGAGTATTACAACATCATGTATAAATAAATACAAGAATTACTCTTTTATAAATCCCTTGCAAATTGTGAGGGATTTTTTATTTCACGCAATAGCTTTGGGAAACCCTGTTCAAGAAAATTCAAGCCGCTCAAGGAAGTATTACAACAGCCGAAGTCATGAAATGCCCCGATAGCTTTCAGGACCGGTAACATAAATCATTTCAAACCTTTCTTTCAATCTCTTACATTTACGTTCTAAAAAACACTGGAATGAGAAAAATAATATTTCTTGTATGTTGCATACCATTATTTGCAGCTGCACAAAACAAGTCCATTACATTAGAAGATATTTATAAGAAAGGCACATTCAGAGCAGAGAATGTTCCTGGATTCAATAGTCTGAAAGATGGTCGGTTTTATACCGAATTGGATAGTAACGGCAACCTGATCAAGAAGAGTTTTACAACAGGTGAAACTGCTGGAACACTGGTAAGCAAAGGCGATATCAAAGATGAAAAAGGGAATGCGCTGGAATTAAAAGATTTTGAATGGAGTGAGGACGAATCGAAATTATTAATATTCTTAAACAGGGAATTTATTTATCGCCGTTCATCGAAAGCGATCGTGTACACGTATGATATTGCAAGCAAGAGAACTGCCAAAGTTGATGCAGATAAAATAATGCATGCCACTTATTCACCTGATGGAAGTAAGATCGCTTTTGTAAAAGAAAACAACCTTTATTTTAAGAATGTATCGACCAACAAAACAACGCAAATAACCAAAGATGGCAAATGGAATTTCATCATCAATGGTAATTGTGATTGGGTATACGAAGAAGAATTTAGTTTCACAAAGGCTTTTCAATGGAGTCCGAAAAGTGATCATATCGCTTATTATCGTTTTGATGAAAGTAAAGTACCGACTTATGCTTTTGCTGTTTATGACAGTCTATATCCCAAACAATACAGCTACAAATATCCCAAAGCAGGTGAAGCGAATTCTGTCATAGAAATCCATATCTACGACACAAAGACTGCTGCAAATATTAAAGCCGATATTGGTAAAGAAACAGATATCTATATTCCAAGAATCTTATGGACAAAGGATAATAGCAAACTTTCCATTACCTGGCTGAATCGTTTGCAAAATGACATGCGTTTTCTGAGTGCAGATGCCACAACAGGAAAAACATCAGTTTTCTACGAAGAAAAAAATAAATATTATGTAGATGTAGTGAATATTAATTTCCTTAAGGATGGTAAACACTTTTTAATCAGCAGTGAGAAAGATGGCTATCACCATATCTATTTAGAGTCCTTAGATGGCAAAGAAGAAAAATTGTTGACAAAAGGAAAGTTTGATATCGTAAATACAGAAGGCGTGGATGAAAAAAATAGTAAGGTCTATTTTATCGCAGCCTATCATTCCCCACTGACAAAAGATTTTTGCAGTGTTGATCTGGATGGTAATAATTTCAAATTGTTGGATGAAAGGATCGGTTCACACGGTATAAAATTCAATGCCGATTTTACTTTTTATACTGATGATTACTCAACCATAAGCAAACCAAATAATATCAGTGTATATGATATCAACGGAAAGTTAGTTCGCACATTGAAAAACAATAACAAACTTGCTAAAATAGTTGCTGAATACGGCTTCGCCAATGCAGAGTTTATCAAGATACCAACCAGCAAAGGGGAAACTTTAAATGGCTGGATGCTTAAACCAACAAACTTTGATGTCAGTAAAAAATATCCTGTTTTATTTTGCAATTACGGCGGTCCCGGTTCACAACAGGTGGCTGATCGTTGGGGAGTTGTAAATCAATGGCAGCAGATGCTCGCACAAAAAGGTTATATCATAGTAAGTATTGATAATACCGGAACAGGTTTTCGCGGAGAAGAATTCAAGAAGAAGACTTATTTACAATTAGGCAAATTTGAAATTGAAGACCAGATCGATGCTGCAAAATATTTAGGCACACTCCCATTCATTGATGCAAAACGAATAGGTCACTGGGGCTGGAGTTTTGGGGGCTTCATGAGCAGTCTGGCTATCACAAAAGGCGCCGATGTTTTTAAAGCAGCTATTGCAGTTGCTCCCGTTACAAGTTGGCGTTTTTATGATAATATTTATACTGAACGGTATATGCGCACACCGCAGGAAAATGCAAAAGGCTATGATGATAATTCGCCTTTGAACTTTACAGATAAAATAAAAGGAAAGTTTTTGATTATTCACGGAACTGCAGATGACAATGTACATTTTCAAAATTCAGTGATGATGATCGACAAAATGATCAACAACAATATTGAATTTGAAAGCGGTTATTACCCCAATAAGAATCACAGCATACGTGGTGGAAATACCAGTTTACATTTGTATAACAAAATGACGAAGTTTATTTTGGATAATTTATAACTAAAAAGATTTTGTCACCTTGAGGCACTTTAAAAGTGATGTACGAAATGCTTTTTAAAAATTCATGCTTCGAGAACCTCAGCATGACATCCTACTTCTTAAAAGCCCACTGTAACTGAGTTACAGTGGGCTTTTATTATTACAAGATTTTTTTTGGCTAATCTATCCTCTGCTGAAAATAGCTTTAATGATCATGCCAGCCATTTTGGGGTTTTCTTTTAATCGTCGCGTACAATATGCAAACCATTGTTTCCCATAGGGAACATAAACGCGCATAGTGTGGCCTTTACCCACTATTGATTTTCTGAGCTCAGGCGTTACTCCATACAGCATCTGAAACTCGTACATATTTTTTGGAATATTGTATTTTTCAATAAGCTTGTACGCCCCTTCTACCAATGGTTTATCGTGTGTGGCAATGCCAACATAAATTTTATTTTGAAACATGAATTCGAGATCGTCGAGAAAATGTTCATTGATCTCTGCATATTCTTTATAAGCAATTGTCGCAGACTCAGTATAAATTCCTTTGCAAAGTCGGTAATTTACAGGAACCTCAAGGCTATTTAAATCGAGTAAATTTTCAATGTCGCTTTTTGTTCTTTTTAAATATGCCTGAAACACCAATCCCACATTTTTCGGGAACTCTGCTTTCAACTTTCTGAATAACTCAATTTCCAAATCGGTGCATGGAGAATCTTCCATATCAATCCGAATAAAATTGTTGTATGACGCAGCTTTTTGTACGATTTCTTTAATGTGACTGTAACAAAAATCTTTATTTAACAACAAACCAAACATGGTTGGTTTTAAAGAATAGTTACCCTGAATATTATTTTGCTGAGCTTTTTCAATAATTTCCAGATATTCCTTTTTGTTGGCCTCAGCTTCTTCCAGTGTTTTAATGAATTCTCCCAAGACATCAAGTGTAACTTTGATTTCTTCTGCATTCAGTTCTTTACAGCCTTTGATTGCTTCATCAATGGCGAGGCCCGCAACATATCTTTTTGAGAAAATCCATACAAAACTTTGAGGCATATACGGCAGCAGTACCGCAATAAGTTTATTGAACATATTTGAAAGATTTCATATTAAATACTGATAAGTTCATATAATGCCGTATCAGTTTACAATCGTTATCGCTTTAGGCTGCGCAAAGATATTTGCTTTTGAGCACAGAATTATGCCAATAATCATTTGCAAATCAAGAAAAATGTTTTATGGTATCGATACAATAAATTCTAAAATACGACAATACTATTTCCAGTTCGATTTATACTGCTTAGAAAATGATTCTAAAGAATTATTCGGATATTCTGTTCCGTAATATTTCAGCATTGGTTCAATATCTTTAGTGTAAAGCATTCCCGCAACAGTATAGGGTTGATTATCGGTAGTGATTATTACAGTTGTAGGTAAAATAAGATTCCCTTTGGCAACGTATTCGAAAAATTCGTGGAGGTTATTCTTTTTATCGTGATTGAATTTTTTATTGTTCCATACCAACTCTTCCTTTGATTCAGCATTGAATTTAAAGCGGTAAAAATGCTCTTTTATGTATTCGTAAACAGAATCATTCCGGTAAGTAGTTCGATCCATTTGTTTACAGTATTCGCACCAATCTGCATACATATCAATAATGATGGGCTTGGGTTGCTGTTTCATTAAAGTTTGTATCTCGGCCCAGCTTTGCCAGAGGTCTTTCTTCTTATCCGGATTAAAAGAAGTGAGAATCGAAACAGTTAACAATAAAAGAAGAAACAGTTTAAACTTTTGCATGCTACATTTGTTTAAAACAAAAATAGCAGTAAATGCCGAATAAAATCATTGTTGCAATTACAGGGGCCAGCGGTGCTGTTTATGCCAAAGTATTATTGGATAAATTGCTGCAACTGAAAGATCAATGGCAGGAATTGAGCGTTGTGATGAGTAATAATGCCAAAGAAGTGTGGCAAACAGAATTAGGTAATGATGCTCATAAAAATTATCCAG
>CAIMKO010000517.1 GCA_903841915.1 uncultured Chitinophagaceae bacterium
ATTAATTATTCAGCATTAACGGCATTACAAGCATTAACAAATCTTCTCCTTCTGCCTGTTCTGTTGGTTTTAGAATGCCCGCTTTGGTTGGGGTAGACAGCTCAACTTTTACTTCAGCCGTATCTGCAGCACTCAGCATTTCGATCAGGAACTTAGCATTGAATGCAATTTGAAGGTCACCACCATCATACTGGCAGCTCATTCTTTCATTTCCCTCAAAACTGAAATCAACATCCTGGGCAGCCATTTGCAATTCACTTCCCGTAATACTGAGCGCAACCTGGTTGGTGCTCTTGTTAGAGAATACACTTACACGGCGCAATGCGTTTTGGAAATCACTTTTATTGACAATTAATTTATACGGATTATCAGTAGGAATCACCACTTTGTAATCCGGGAAACGCGCATCGATCAGGCGACAGATCATCTGCACTTCACCATGGCTCACAAATAAATGATTGCTATTATAGCTGATGCTTAATTCATCTTCATTATCAGGCAAGGCATTCTTTAATAAATTCAATGGCTTTTTGGGAACAATAAATGAATCAACTTTTGTGGCTTTAGCATCTGTTCTTTTATATCGAACCAGTCTGTGTGCATCAGTTGCAACAAATTGAACACCGTCTTTTGCCAATTCAAAAAACACACCGGTCATGGCAGGACGCAAATCATCATTGCTTACAGCAAACAGCGTTTTGTTGATAGCCGTTACCAATCCTGTACTGCTCATGGTAAACGCAGTTGTATCATCTGCAGAAGGTTCTTTCGGAAAATTATCCGGATTTTCACCCATCACTTTATACTTACCGTTATCACTTGTGATCTCTACTGCAAAGTTTTTATCGATATTAAATGTGAGCGGCTGATCCGCAATATTCTTCAGGGAATCCAGCAAAATTTTTGCTGGGATACAAACCTTACCATTGGTTTTGCTTTCCACATCCATTTTTACACGCATTACCGTTTCCAGATCGGTTGCCACGATATGCAATTTTTTATCTTCTATTTCAAATAAAAAATCTTCGAGTATGGGCAACACGGTGTTGGCATTAATTACACCACTGATCTGTTGCAAATGTTTCAATAATGAGGAGGAGGAGACTATGAACTTCATTTTTTCTACTTTTTATAACTGCAACAAACCTACTGTAAAATGTTAATATTCCGTACAGATATTTATCCATTCTTCCTGCGAATAAACAGATGTGAATGAGATGTGGATTTGGAAAAGAAGAAGTAAGTTGTTATTAGCCAGCAGGCTGTAGTTTTGAGATCTAATCTTATTGTCATTTTGTTCAAACAAAAACTCACGCCACAACAGGCATTACAAAAGGCCAAGCATTTCTGTTCCTATCAGGAGCGAAGTCATTACGAGACTGCCGAGAAGCTTTACAGTTTTGGTTTGCGCAAGATAGAAGTTGAGCCACTTATCTCTCAACTGATCGAAGAGGGATATTTGAATGAAGAGCGCTTTGCAGCTCTGTTTACAGGTGGGAAATTTCGAATTAAGAAATGGGGAAGAGTAAAGATTCAACATGAGCTTAAGCAAAAAAGGGTAAGTAGTTTTAGTATCAAAAAAGCCATGAAGGAAATTGATGAAACAGAATACTTGACCGTTTTACAAAAACTGGTTGAGCAAAAATGGAAAAGCTTAAAGGGAGAGCAATATTTAAATCGTATAGCTAAAACAACACAATTCCTTTTACAAAGGGGTTTTGAATCAGCTCTTATCAGCAAAGCCATTGCGGGACTTCGTGAAGAGAAAAAGAGTGCG
>CAIMKO010000518.1 GCA_903841915.1 uncultured Chitinophagaceae bacterium
GTACCCACATTAAAACTATTACCTGCCACACGTTCGCCTTTCTTCACACTCATTAAACTGATCACACCATCCATAGGTGAAGTGATCACAGTTCTTGACAGATCCTTATCGGCTTTAGCTAATTGCGCCTGCGCATTTTGAATGTTAGCCTGTAAGCCTTTAATACCCTGAATGGCTGCATTATAATTTGCTTGTGAATTTCTTAAAGCCTGATCTGCCGTTTCAAATTCAGAGCGGCTGATCACTTTATCATCCAATAATCTTTTTTGACGATTGTAATTGATCTGTGCCTGATCCAAAGTAGCTTTCAATCCCACTGAGGAAGCTTCCGAATTAGATACCTGTGCTTTCGCCTGATTCACTCCGGCCACTACCTGATCACGTTGTGTTAAATAAATGTCAGCATAGATCTTTGCCAGTATTTCGCCTTTACGAACACTGTCGCCTTCATTCACACCTAACTCTACAACTTCACCACTGATATCCGGACTCACTTTTACTTCCACTTCAGGGTAGACCTTACCACTGGCATTTACAGTTTCAATAATAGTACGTTTTACGGCCTTTTCTGTTGACACTTTAATGCCTTCATCCTTACCAATTACACCTGCGGCTTTCAGGCCAAAAAGACCACCAACTACTACTACTAATCCGATGATGATCCAAAGAAGCGTTTTATTCATAACACATGGTTTCTAATTTCAAATAATATTGTATCAAATAAATATTCTTAAAGGCCATTATAATTTTAAACCCTGGCCTTTATAAAATTCAAGCAATTTCATTTTAAACACATAGTCAAACTCACTTGTTACCAACTGCAATTTGGCAGTAAGCAAATTATTCTGATTGGTGATCAATTCCAGTGTGCTCAATAAACCCACTTCATACCGCTTAAAAGAGAAGTCATATACTTTCTGTGCGCTTTCCACATTCTTTTTGCTTGCATTCAGTTTTTCAAATGCATTCACTGCATTCGTATAGGAAGTGTAGATATTCTGTTTTAATGTTTGATTAGCCTGATCTTTCTGCAACACCGTATTCTTTAAATTCAACTTCGACTGTTCGAAATTGATCCTATACTGGCCATTATTAAAAATGGGAACTGACAAACCAATACCCAGACTTTGACGGAAGTTATCATCCAGTTGCGTAAAGTATGGCGATTTTTTACCTGTTGCATAATCAATCGCTTTATTGTTATAGGTAGTTCCCAGAGAATAATTACCCCCGAAAGAAGGGTACATGGTAGCCCTGTTTGCCGCTACATTTCTTTCTGCAGCTTTAATTTTCAATTCATTTTCTAATTGCAATGGCTGATTCCCCAGGGCCAGCTTATACACTACTTCAGGTTGCAATTCACTAAAGGTTTCCACCGGGATCTTATCAACTGATGGAGTTTCCACTTCAAATGGTAATGCCGCATCAAGGTTTAAAAGGGCTTTTAAGAAGAGAACATTTTGCTCAAATGCAGATTTGTTACTGATATAATTGCTGCTGTCTGTAGCCAATTGCGCTTCGATCTGTATATAATTCAATTCAGGCAATGAGCCTGCAGCCACTTGTTTTCTGGTGATCTCCAACTGAGCTTTTCTTTGAGCGATCTGAACCTCACTTACGGTGATCTGCTCTTTAGAAGCCAGCACCTGTAAATAATAAGTAGCCACATTGATCGCAACATCGTTGACAGCTCTTTCAATATCCTTTAATGCCGCCTGTGCACTAAAATTATTTGCTTCTCTGTTATTTTTTAACCTGCCCCAGTTATAGATCTGTACCTGACCATTGAGGCTATAACTTTGCTGCATTAATGGAACTGTAGTGTATTGGTTGGTGGTAGGATCGATAGAACGACCAAATTGAGGTCCGTATCCTGTATTAAAAGAAGCCGAAGGGATCTGATAATCTTTAGCCTGCTGAAACTGCAAAGCTGCAATTCTTGCCTGTACATCGGCCTGCTTCACTGATATATTATTCTTCATCGCATAGTCTACACATTTGCGAAGATCCCATTTATCTACTTTTTCCTGTGCCTGCGAACTCATCGCAAAGAGACAAACTACTGATAGGGTGAAAAACTGTTTCATAATTCAACAAAAATAGTCGAATAGTGCACACACATTAAAAATTTCGACAAGCGGAAAGTTTAAGGGTCAAACCGTCATTTAAGCTTATGAAAGAGATTTCATGCTTTTGAATGCCTGTTCCAGGTCTGCGATCAGATAATCGGCATCTTCCAATCCAACATATAAGCGCAACATTCTGTGCTCGCGTGAGGAAGCAAGAAAAGCCTCCCGTTTAATTCCCGCACAGCCGGGAATGATCAGACTCTCATGTCCGCCCCAGCTAACCGCCATCAAAATATGTTTAAGGGAATTGCAGAATGTTTCAATGGCATCAATACTGTCTGCTTTTATTACAAAAGTCAATAAGCCACAGATACCACTCATTTGCTTCTTTGCCAATTCATATTGTGGGAATGCTTCATCAAAAGGAAAGATTACCTCTTCCACCCATTCCTGTTTCTTTAAATAATCGATCACTTGCGTGGTGGTTCTTGTAATTCTCTCCAACCGTGCGGGTAGGGTCCTTAATCCGCGGATCAATAACCATGCATTGAAGGGCTGCATACCCGAACCCACAGTGAGATATTCACTGTTGAATATTTTCTCCATCATTTTTTTATTGCCACAGAGCACCCCTCCCAATACATCGCTATGACCACCAATAAATTTTGTGGCTGTTTGCAACGATAAGTCAATTCCCAATTCAATAGGCCGTTGATATAAAGGGCTGCAATAACTGTTATCAATAATGGTGATGATGTTATTTATTTTTGCCAATACTGCAACTGCTTTTAGATCCTGCAATTCAAATGTCCAGCTGTTAGGGGATTCCAAATAAATAACAGTTGTATTGGATTGAATGGCTTTTTCAAAATTCTTGATATCCGTTCCGTCAATATAAGTATGGGTAACATTAAAACGTGGTAAAATATTTTCAAACATTTTCCTTGCCCAGGTATACACACCTTTCACACTTACAATATGATCACCGCTTTTTACATTGGCCAATACAGCTGCAAAAATGGCTGCAGCGCCGCTGTTAAATACCAGACAATCTTCTGCATTATCCAGTGCAGCTAATTTTTTGCGGAGTATCTCAACAGTTGGATTCAAACCTCTGCTGTATAACCAAGTTGAATACTCATCTTCAAAACTTTTGCGCAGATCATCTACTTTTTCAAAAGCGAAATTGGATGTCTGTACAATAGGGGGAGAAACAGCACGGTAGTAATGCTCTCTGTCTTCTGCGTATTCGTTGAGTATATAAGATATATCCATTGTCTGCGTTTTATGCGCCGGTAATTAAGCCGACATGATTTCCAAAAGGATCTTTGATGATGGCCACTTCGATCGTACCACCCACATTCTGAATGCCTGAAACTACTGAGGCCCCTATACTTTCAGCCTTTTCAACTGCCATATGAATATTATCTACGCTCCAGTATGCCACAGCATTATTTCCATGAATGATCTTTGTTGCATCCGGATCCAGTCCCAACTCACAACCATTGATATTGAATCCAACATAGAACACTTCTTCAAAATAAGGTTTGATACCTGTTAATTGCGTGTACCATGCTTTTGCATTCTGCAGATCATTGACATGATAGATGACAGTTCTTAATTTATTGAACATGATTTGACCTTTTATGAATGCCTTTTTTCGTGTTTCCCGTGATACACCACAAAATACAGCAGCACAAAGAATAATAATAAACATACACCCGTTAATGCCGCTTTCGGATTATCGATCACTACTGCTGCGGCAACAAAA
>CAIMKO010000519.1 GCA_903841915.1 uncultured Chitinophagaceae bacterium
CGTTCGTCTTTCTGAATAAGATGAACGGAGCAGCTATCTTAGCGGGATCAATGGCGGACAATCAAAAACGCAATATCACCACAGTAATTAATGATTACAGCAAGCGCTTGCTGGGTTTCATTCGTAAACGTGTGAGCAATGAAGCTGATGCGGAAGATATCCTGCAGGATGTTTTTTATCAATTGATCGGCAATACCCAACCCATTGAACAACTGACCGGTTGGTTATTCACGGTTGCAAGAAATAAGATCACAGACAAAAAACGTAAACACAAACCCGAGTTATTAGAAGATATTTTTTCTGATGGTGAAGAGATGCTGAACTGGACGGAATTATTTTTTGATAATGCCAATAATCCTGAAACCGATTATCTGCGTTCATTATTTTGGGAAGAACTGAACAATGCATTGAACGAATTACCTGAAGAGCAAAAAAGCGTTTTTGTTTTGAACGAACTGGAAGGTGTTCCTTTCAAAGAAATAAGCGAACAAACAGGTGCATCATTAAATACATTGTTATCGCGCAAACGTTATGCTGTACTGCATTTGAGAGAGAGGCTGCAAACATTGCGGGATGAATTACTAAACTATTAAAAATTATAACATGAAAAGATTTTGGAAGAAGAATCCGATACTATTTATTTTCATTGCTATCGGGATCATCATTTTAGCAATTGGCGCCATTGCGCTGCTAAGTTATATAGTGATGAGTTTATGGAATGCTGTTCTTGTCAGCGTCTTAGCTGTAAAAGCCATCACATTCTGGCAGGCATTAGGTATACTGGTGTTAAGTAAGATCTTATTCGGCGGTTTCGGCAAGGGATGCGGATGCGGACATCGGAGGCATCATGCCTGGAATGACAAGATGAAAGAGAAATGGGAAAAGATGAGCCCAGAAGAAAGAGACGAATTCAAACAGCAATGGCGCAATAAATGCCGTGGCTGGAGAGGATTTGGAGAATCTGCTCCAAATAAAGCCGCAGAATAGATTAATAATCTAAAACAATTGCAGTGGAGATCTTAGTTTTTAAGACAAATGTGGAAAATGTAAAACAGGTGAGAAATATCTCACCACATCTCAGAAAGATCGACGGAGTTTTAAAATGGAATATTGATTTGCATGATTGCGACAAAGTGTTACGTGTGGAAGCAGATGGATTATCGCCTCACTCAATAGAAGAGATTGTACAAAGTGTCGGCTATTTTTGCAAAGAGCTGGATTAATAAAATACCCCGTTTTCGAAACGGGGTATTTCGTTTAAAACGGTCTTGTTTTTTAACTGATAGTTGTATCTTGTTCAATCCAAAACAACAGGTATGAGAAAGTTACTTTCAATATTTATTTTTTCGGTTTGCATGGCTTCAACGACCCATGCACAAAAAACAATTGCCATCAAATGCGGGCAATTACTGGATACAAAGAGTGGTCAAATACTCAGCAATCAGATAATTTTGGTGAAAGACAATAAAGTGGATGGCATTGTTTCTGCCAATGCATTCAAACAAAGAACGGATTCCTTTATTGATCTTTCGAATTATTTTGTCTTACCAGGGTTGATAGACACACATACACATGTCTTACTGCAGGGCGATATCACCAGTGATGATTATGCAGCACAACTATTTAAAGAATCGATCCCATACAGAACTTTACGTGCTGTAAGAAGTGCAGGCATTTCATTACAAAATGGTTTTACTACTATCCGCGATCTGGAAACAGAGGGTGCGATGTATGCAGATGCGGATATTAAAAAAGCCATCAATAATAATGTGATAGCAGGGCCGAGAATGTTTGTTGCAACAAGAGCGATAAATACAGTTGGGCATTATCCTATCAGTCCGAAAGAATTTAACTGGGAATTGGATCTTCCCAAAGGCATTCAGGAGATCAATGGTGCTGATGAAGCACGCAGGGCAGTTCGTGAACAGATCGCACATGGAGCAGATTGGATAAAGATCTATGCCGACAGAGGGTACTATCAGTTATCTGATGGCAGTTTCAGAAGTCTTCCCAATTTCACAACAGAAGAAATTATTGCTGTGGGTGATGAAACAAGAAAAAGCAGAAAACAATTAGCAGCACATGCTATGACTAGAGACGGTATTCTTGCTTCGATTAATGCAGGAGCTATCAGTATTGAACATGGGAGTGGCATGGATGATGAGTGCATAAAACTAATGGTTGAAAAAGGGGTTTACTGGTGTCCAACTATTTTCGTGAATGAATATGTTGCAGAAGGAAGAGCAAAAGCAGGAAACAGTATCAATCTTCAATTTAAACAAGCAGCCCCTGCTTTGTTCAAAAAAGCATTAAATGCGGGTGTGAAAATTGTATACGGAACTGATATCGGTGGTTACGATTGGAACTTACCTCAGGCAAAAGATTTTGAATTCATGGTACAATGGGGAATGAATAGTATAAAAGCCATTCAAACAGCAACAACTGTGGCTGCCCAATTATTGGATCAGGAAGGGTTGATCGGCGAAATTAAACCCGGTGCATTTGCTGACATCATTGCGGTAAAAGGCGACCCAACAAAAGATATTACATTATTGCAGCAGGTACAATGGGTAATGAAAGACGGAATAGTTTATAAAATAGCAAAATAAAATAACCGCTTCCAATAAAAATTGACAAACAGTCATACTTTATTGTCGAGCATATTTATTGTACGTAAACAGCAACAAATAACACTATGAAAATATTAATGCAATATCTCAAGCCGTATAAATGGATGATTGCTTTGGCTTTGTTACTAGCAACGGTCAATCAGGTCTTCTCCATGCTTGATCCTTTATTTTTTGGTAAGATGTACGACATATTTGCCGTGCATCCTTTTCAAAAAGGCACTTATGTTGTGGAACATATCATCAACGAAAACGGCAAAGCAGAAGACAGAAAGATATTTCATCCTGCAGGAACAAGAACGCAGGCAGAATTTATCTGGGGCGTTCTCGGTTTTCTCGGCATATTGATCAGTGTTGCCATGGTTTCAAGAATTGCAAAAGCATTTCAGGATTATTCAGTGAATGTTATTGTTCAGAAATTCGGAGCTACCATTTTTACAGATGGATTAAAGCACAGCATGAAATTACCTTATCAGGATTTCGAAGATCAGCGCAGCGGCGAAACACTGTCCATCTTAACAAAGGTTCGTGCTGACACAGAAAAATTCATCGGATATTTTATTAATGTACTCTTTGGAATTATCGTTGGGATTGTTGTAGTATCTGTTTATGCTTTCAGTAAACACTGGAGTATCATGCCTACTTATGTTGTTGGTATCGCATTGTTATCATGGCTGACAAATGTGTTGAGCAGAAAAATAAAAATGATCCAGAAGACCATCGTTAAAGAAACAACGATGCTGGCCGGCACAACAACTGAAAGTTTACGCAATATCGAATTGGTAAAAAGTTTGGGCTTGACCAATCAGGAAATAAAACGCCTCAATAATAACACGTATAAAATTCTCGGATTAGAATTAAGGAAAGTAAAAAGTATCCGCGCATTAAGCTTTGTACAAGGAACATTTGTGAATATGCTGCGTCAGTTCATCATGTTCATATTAATGTGGTTGATTTTTAATGGAAAGTTGACTCCGGGAGAATTGATGACATTAACTTTTTACAGCTTCTTCATATTCGGTCCATTGCAGGAAATTGGAAATATCATTTTAAGTTATCGCGAAGCAGAAGCTTCCATCAATAATTTCCACAACTTAATGATCAGACCAATCGACCCCACACCCGAACATCCAAAACATGTTGGCACTATTGAAGAACTGGAATTCAATAATATTTCTTTCAAACACCAGACCGCACAATTCAAAGCATTGGATAATATTTCATTTGATGTGAAGAAAGGTGAAACTATTGCCTTCGTTGGACCGAGTGGTGCAGGAAAAAGCACTTTGGTGAAACTACTGGTTGGATTATATCGTCCGCAAGAAGGAAAAATATTTTATAACAATATCGATGGTAACGATTTGAGTTTTGATGAGATCCGCTATCAGATCGGTTTTGTAACGCAGGACACACAATTATTTGCGGGCACTATCAAAGAAAACCTATTATTTGTAAGTCCCGATGCAACAGAAGAAGACCTCAACGATGCTTTGGAAAAGGCAAGCTGCAATAAATTATTATCCAGAGCTGAAAATGGCATTGATACCATGATCGGTGAAGGCGGATTAAAGTTAAGCGGTGGCGAAAAACAACGCATTTCAATCGCCCGTGCATTAATACGCAAACCCAATCTCTTAATATTTGATGAAGCTACTTCTGCATTGGATTCTATTACCGAGGAAGAGATCACCAATACCATCAGAAGGATATCTGAAGAAAAAGCCCAGATTACGGTCATGATCGCACACCGCTTAAGTACCATCATGCATGCCGACAAAATATATGTTTTAGAAAAAGGCCAGGTTGTTGAAACCGGTAGCCACTCTGAATTAGTTGCTGAGAAAGGATTGTATTATGCCATGTGGCGCCAGCAGATAGGCGAGAGAAAACAAATGGCAGCAATGGTGAATTAAATGATTAAGAATGATGAGTTATAATTGGTAACTCATCATTCTTAAATAGCTATTTCTGTGATGTTGCCCAATCGTCCATGTATCTTTCAAAAACAATTAGCGGCATAGCCCCGCCTGATAAGATGGCATCATGAAAACCTTTGATATTGAATTTTGCTCCTAGTACTTTTTGATATCTCGCTTTCAATTCTTTGATCTTTAATTCTCCTGTTTTATACGCTAATGCCTGCGCAGGATTAGCCATATATCTTTCAACTTCTGAAACTGAAGGCTGTTCTGCCCTCCCGCCTTTGTCCATCATATATTTGATCGCATCTTCTCTTGTCATTTTACCGGTATGCATTCCAACATCCACTACCAATCGTATAGATCTGAAAAGCTCTGATTGGTAAGCAGCTAATTTTTGATATGGGTCTTTATACAATCCCAGCTCATCTCCTAAGGACTCCGCATATAATCCCCATCCTTCAGCAAAAGCTGAGTTATTATAAAATTTTCTGGCTTTAGGAAGATCCACATTCTCTTGCTGTAATGAAATTTGAAAATGGTGA
>CAIMKO010000520.1 GCA_903841915.1 uncultured Chitinophagaceae bacterium
GCTTTTTTTCGCAGGCCATCAATGGTATCGAATCTGTTGCCAATCAAAGGGGATATAACGTTATCATTACGCAAACACTGGAAAGTTATCAAAGAGAAGTTGCCAATATACAATTCCTTTCTTCCAGATCGGTGGATGGATGCCTTATTTCAGTATCCACTGAAACAAATGATTTCTACCATATCAGTGAGTTGTATCAAAAAGGTTTCCCTATTGTTTGCTTCGACCGGGTTGTAGATTCACTGGATACCCATAAAGTTACCAGTGATAATTTTACAGGTGCTTATGATGCCACCACTCACCTGATCAAAAGCGGTTATAAAAAGATCGCCATACTTTCCAGTATAGAATACCTATCCATTTCTAAAGAACGTTTGAATGGTTTTAAAAAAGCGTTGGCAGATCATAATATTCCATTCAATGAAGACTATCTGAAGTATTGCGCACATGGTGGATTGGATTATCAGGAAGTTGATAAAGCCATGAATGAATTGATGAAATTAAGAGTGAAACCGGATGCAATATTTACTTCAGGCGATAAACTGACTACTAATTTTATGCGTTATTGCAAAGCTAAAAAGATAGCGATACCCGATAAGATCGCAGTGATCGGCTTCAGTAATCTTGAAACCACTGAATTAATGTCACCTTCGCTTTCTGTTGTTCGCCAACCTGCGTTTGAAATGGGCAGGGTTGCAACAGATCTTTTATTGAATATGATCGAAAGTAAACGCGCTGTTACAGATTTCGAACATATTGTTCTACCTGACGAGATCATTGTACGTGATTCTTCTGCCGGAAATAAATGATCGGATCATTTATTTTCTATCGCCGAAATTCTGAACCAATCGATATCAGCAAACCCAGAGTCATTTGTTTGATCGGTGCGTGAACAGAAATAACCCAGTTTCGCTCCTATCCATCTCCCCGCTTTTGCAATAAAACTTCCATCGATCGGAATAAAATTTTTATTGTCTTCACTATAACTGAAAGTACAAACCGCTTCCTCTTTTACTTCAACAGTAAAGAAAACTGTGTTACCGTTTAATTTAGCAATGATTTGTTCCTGTTCTTTAGTATCCTTGTTTGCATTTGTACAAACTGCATAACTCACATATATTCCATCCTGCTTTTTGATCAGGCTGATATATGCATAATCCATCCCCATGATGATCAATCCTATCTTCTCATTATTCAAATTGGGATGAAAGGTTATTTTAGTTGTTGCTTTAAATTTTTCTGCAGGAAATTTTTGCAATAATACATTGGGCACTGACCAATAATTTATTTCTGTATCAGCTACTTTCTGAGAGAACATCCTTAAAGAGCCTTGATACAAATAGGCCCAGCTCTGCTGCGGGTTAGCCTGCCATTGCCATTGTAATCCTAATTGCTGTTGATCAAATTCATCTGATTCCTGCGGGCTTGTTTTCCCATACACAGCACCTACATCCGGTTTCTTAAAATGCAGCACCGGTTCTCCGATCCCATCTTTATCAATATTTACACCCATTAGAGGCCAATCATTTTTCCAGCTCATGGGTTGCAGATGAACAACTCTCCCATATGCACCTCTGTCCTGAAAATGCAGGAACCAGTCTTCGCCTTTTTGTGTAGTGACCCACGCTCCCTGATGTGGCCCATTGATATTGGTGTATCCCTGGTACAAGACAACTTTTCTTTCATAAGGACCATAAATATTTCTGGAACGCAATACGATCTGCCATCCTGTGGGAACACCACCGGCGGGTGCAAAAATGTAATAGAAACCATTTCGTTTGTACAATTTTGGTCCCTCAACGGTTGTTTCTATTCCATGACTATCATACACCAACCTACCTGCATCAATTGTTTTTGTTGCACTGCGGTTCATTTCTTTGATGACCAGAATATTTTTTATTCCTGCTCTGCTGCCCGCATATGCATGAACGAGATATACTCTCCCGTTATCATCCCAAAGCGGACAAGGATCGATCAGCCCCTTACCTGCTTCTACTAACACAGGATCTGACCAATCTCCTGTAATTGATTTTGCCGTAGTTACATAAATACCAAAATCAGGATCAGGATAAAAAATATAAAATAAATTATTGTGATAACGGATGGATGGAGCCCATACTCCATTGCCATGTTGTGTTTGTGAAAAATGTTCAAAAGGAGGCTGACGTTTTAATGCATGCCCAATGATCGTCCAGTTCACCAGATCTTTTGAATGCAATATCGGCAATCCGGGAACCGCATCAAAACTGGAAGCTACCAGATAATAATCATTGCCAACGCGAATGGCATCAGGATCTGAATAATCCGCATGGAGGATCGGATTTTTATAAGTACCATCAGCATTATCTGCTACCCAAACTTTTGAGAGCTCATTTTTTTGTGCGTACAATTTTTCAGTAGAAAAAGCAAACACTATGATCAATGAAGAATAGAAAATGAATTGCAAAAGCTTATGACATAAGAGTAGTTTCATGGTAACAGTATTGTTAATAACAAAATTATGGCTTCCAATTACCTAAAATATTTTCGATGCTGTATTTCTTCACTTCTTCATCTGTTAATTGATTACTCCATTTCACCCTTGCAGCTGCATTGGCACCCGGGCCGGAACTATGATACTCTGCAAACCTTGCTGTGGTTTCATTAGCAGGGTTTTTCCAATTATTCCAGCCATCCGGAATGATATGTTTATCCATCCGGCAATTGATATAGGCTACACTTGCATCGGGTCGCCAGGGGCGACCGAGCGAAACCTTATCAATTGAACTGTCGGCAGTGAGATTACAATCAAAGAAAACAAAACCAAATGGAATATTGCTTGCTGTGGATGCTGCAGTAATATGCGAATTCTTCTTACTGTGAATATGGCAACTTTGAAACACAGCAGTTGCTGCTCCAAATATAAAATCAGTGGTTCCTTCTATATAGCAATCCTTAAAATAATGTTTAACGCCAGTGCCGCTCAAGAATAATACATCCTGAAAACCGGTGATCTTACAATTAAAAAAAGAAGCCCGATTGCCTTCTATACGCAAAGCAACCGCCTGACCTGCAGTAAATCCGGCATTGTTTTCGAAACTGATCTGCTCGGCATGAAAATCATCTGCATACACAAAGAAAGAAGCAGAACTCCAGGTATTCATAGTATCTCCATTCGCCAGTTTTGTTCCTGAATGATTATTGAAAGTGAGAATGGTTTTTTCTTTATCCTCCCCAATAAGATTGATGAAATTTTTTCTCGCATCAACAATGATCCTTTCTTTATAGATCCCTTTCTTCACAAAAATAGTTACGGGCTTTGTATTGCCTGCAGGCACCCCATCAAATGCTTCCTGAACAGATCTGTAATTTCCTGTCCCGTCTTGTGCAACAATTATTTTTTGTTGTGCATTTACCTGAAGAGAAGCAATCAATACAAAATAAAGGAGAAAGTTTTTCATACACTCAATTTTAATGTATTATTCAGTCTGTAAAAATTCAATAGAACACGGATGACACTAATTATACTAATGATAACGGATTTGATGCCGCTTTGCGGCATTATCTGCGTTAATCGGTTTTGTTTTTAAAATAAAAAATCAGCGTATATCAGTTCCACTTGCCTACCGGCAGGCAGGTCTGTGTTATCTGTGTGCTATTATTCGAAACAATATTCCAATTAGAAATCATTGCTTTAAAATAAATGGAAGATTATTTTGGCAGACTTCGTACAACAACTCTGTTAGCAAGATCAGGAATCTGTTTTCTGATCTCTTCCAAAACCAATTCCGCAATTTTACGTGCGCCCAGTTCATTGAAATGTGTATTATCTTTTCTGCCTGCAGGATAATTGGGATGTTCCAAAGAATCCAATTGCATAAATAATAGTTTTGAATTTTGATCACCAAACTTTTGATATAAGGCCCTGCTTTTTTCATCAAGGTCAATCAAGATTGTATTTTGTTCTTTTGCTACGGCGCGAACAACCTCAGAATAGATTAAATGCGTTTGCTTGATATTTCCTACACTATCGAAATTTCTTCTTGAAACGGGTGTAATCAAAACCGGTATTACTTTTTTATTCTTTGCACATGAAACGTAAAACTCTAGATACCTTTTAAAATCTTCCGGCGAAGCATATCTTTCAACTTTTTCTTTTGCTTCATCATTGTGACCGAATTGAATAAAGAGATAATCACCTTCTTTCATATTATCATTAACAGGCTGCCATAATTTTTCTTCAATAAAAGATCTTGTACTTCTTCCGTTCTTAGCCCTGTTCTCAATGCTTACAGAAGAATCAAAGAAATAGACAAATGGCATCCCCCATCCGGTTTCAGGATAGGCTTTTGTTTCTTTAATGGCCATGGTACTGTCACCGATCATCCAGATCGTTATCTTACCGGAGGGTATGATGAAAGACATGAAGCTGATACAGATAAGCGCAATGATTTTTCTCATATGAATTCTCTTAACTTGTTTTTTATGAATATCCCCGCCGAAGCGGGGATACATATGCTAAAACACTAAACTTGAGACTAACTTTCTTTTCAAATATTAATATCCCGGATTTTGTGTCAGGTTAATATTGGCATCTCTTGCCGCCTGAGGAATAGGCAATAATTCTGTTTTATTGGCTGTGAATCCTGTCGCAAACCTTGACAATGCTGTTGCATAAATAGCATTCGCTGTTCCCGCAACACCCATCCATGTGATCTTTGTTGTTCCGGATGGTGTGCTTGCTGGTGCAGGTGTATAGAGTGAATTTTTCCAAATGGTGCCATCATCAGCTTTTGTACCGGTGATATAATACATAGAAACAGGCAATGTGTTATAAGGAGCTACCAGATTAGACATATTGGTCAATGCGGTCTTGGTATTTGCTAAAGTTGTTCCCAATAAATTCCACCTGATCAGATCGAATTTTCTTACACCTTCTCCGCCCAGTTCCAAAGAACGTTCTTTCATCAACGCCGTAAAGAAATCTGCTTTTGATAAACCTGCAGGAAGATCAACTGTGGCATTAGCAGTACCAATAGGCAGACCATAGCCTCTTCTTCTTACTGAGTTAATGGCTGTATACGCTGCAGCAGATGGACCTCCATTGATCTCATTGTCAGCTTCTGCAAACATCAATAAAACATCTGCATAACGAAGTATTTGCCATTTCAAACCTAAATACTGTACAGAATTGGTGGGTGAAATAACCGGATTGGTGATCCAGTCTCTTCTGTATTTTCCATCATTGATGGCAGTAATTGTCTGCGGTGTTTTTGTGGCACCATCTACAGTTACAATATACGGCGCACAGGTAACATCTCTTCTAAGATCTGTTGAATCGAATAAGTAAAAATAAGTAGGGAGGATATTGATACTCTTATTTCCCAAAGCATTCACGGTTGGCCCGTTATAATAACCCAGTTTGGTATCTCCGGCACCTGTATTACCTACAGCAGCTACCTGGAACATCAATTCGTTGGCCGGATCAGTTACAGCATGACCGCAAACATAATCTTTGAACAATGATTTATAGCTGGCCAATAAACTGTGCTGTCCTGAATTAATGATATCATTACATTCACTTCTGGCGATATTATAATAGGTCAGATAATCAGCCGGTCTTTCCATTTGTGCAGAAGTATTGCGCAAAGAATATCCGCCACGGAATAAAGCAATTCTTGCACGCAAACCTTTTACTACACCTTTGGTGATCCTTTCATCAATAGGGTCTCCGATAGCAGCCAGTTCAGATTTCCATGGCACTAAGCTTTCGGCTGTTAAAAGGTCATCTAACAGATGATTATACAATGTATCTCTATTCACTCTTGAAGGCAATGGATTTATCGCAGCTAATACGGCAGCAGGTTGAAAATCTGCAGGCAGATCACCCCAGTTTCTGATGGCTTCAAAATAATATTGTGCACGTAATGTCAAAGCTTCACCATACATCCGCTGCAATTGCTTTGAATCTTTATACTGTGACA
>CAIMKO010000521.1 GCA_903841915.1 uncultured Chitinophagaceae bacterium
CCATAAAAAGGTGATCTTTTATCCTCCTCTGAAACATAATTATGACGCCAGTTATAGAAGGGCTCAATGTTGTGCATAGTCATTCAATTTCATCGCATCAACAGCTTTCTTTACACTGCCATGTTTCAGCAAAAGGTCTTTGGCCTTTTCATATTCAGTGAGATTCAATTGATCCATTACCATTTTTACACCGCGATCAACCAGTTTAATATTGGTCAGTTGCATATTCACCATTTTATTGTCTTCCACTCTTCCTAATTGTATCATCACTGTTGTAGAAAGCATGTTCAAGACAAGTTTTTGTGCAGTACCGCTTTTCATTCTGGTACTGCCTGTAACAAATTCAGGCCCTACAACCACTTCTACCGGATAGTCTGCTGCTTCACTTACCGGAGAATTAGGGTTACAGGAAATACTTCCTGTAACGATGCCGCGTTTGCGACATGCTTCGAGTGCACCGATAACATAGGGAGTAGTGCCGCTTGCGGCTAATCCAACCACAACGTCTTTATCACTTACAAAATATCTTTGAAGATCAGCCCAGCCGCCATCTTTTTTATCTTCTGCAAATTCAACTGCTTCGGTAATGGCTTTTTCGCCTCCTGCAATAATACCGATCACCAAACCAAAGGGTACCCCATATGTTGGCGGACATTCACTTGCATCAATGATGCCTAAACGTCCGCTTGTTCCGGCACCGATATAAAACAAACGACCACCAGCCAGCATTTTATCACTGATAGCAGATGCTAGCTTTTCTATTTGCGGTAATACTTTTTCAACAGCCAGAGGAACTGTTTTATCTTCTTTATTAATATTGATGAGGAGTTCTTCAACGGTCATTTTTTCTAAATGCCTGTAATGCGAAGCTTGTTCGGTTACTTTTTGAAACTTGTTCATATAATTTCCTTAAGAGTGATATTTAACTAAACCATCCATCGGCTTTTTTAAAACATTACCGAGTTCTAATTCATAAGTGTTGCAAAGTTCCTTCAATATATCTTTAAATCCAAATGCAACACTACCAATAAAATTGATCGGCATTATCCAGCTTTCCCTGAATTTATACAAATGCGTAAAGAAAAAGTCATTTAAACCATCTTCAATGATATTTTCAACCATATAATGGCCGCGGTTCTCAGCCAGAAAAGCCGTAAAAGAAGCAAGATATCTGTTGGCCAATGGCTGTTTGTATACATTTTCCAAGATCTCTACTTTATTGGTAGTGAATTTTGCGTCAAATCTTGACATCAGATCAGCATCGAAAGTATTATACAGATAATGCTGTACTACTTTTTTGCCCAGATAAGCACCACTGCCTTCATCACCCAGTATATATCCCAAACCGGGACTGTTCTTCACGATCTTTTTACCATTATAGAAACAGGAGTTAGAACCGGTACCCAATATGCAGGCGATGCCTTTTTTGTTTCCGCATAGTGCTCTGGCTGCAGCCAGCAGATCGGTATTGATCTCGGCTTTTGCTGCAGGGAATAATTTTTTAAAAGCAGTTTTTATGATACCGGCATTATTAGGATTACTTAAACCGGTACCATAGAAATAAATATTGCTGACTTTGGCATTTTTTAGTTTGGGAATTAGTTCTTTTTGGAGAAGTGTAATGATCTGTTCCGTGTTTAAGAAATAAGGGCTAATGCCCTGTGTAAGTATTGTTTTCTTTTTGCCATTTTCCAACAGACACCATTCACATTTTGTAGCGCCGCTATCGGCAATTAGTTTTATTGACATAGAATAATTTTATAACCGTTCGGATATTTTCAAACTATCGTATTGAACTTTAATACGGATATTCGCGTTTCACAGTATTAAGGTACAAAGAAGCAACAATTATGGGAACTAAAAAATTACAGGTTTGGCTACCGCTGATATTTTCCTTCATCATGGTGTTGGGAATGATCATCGGCTATCAGATCAAAAGCAATACAAAGTCGAATGGTTTTTTTGCTTCGTCAAGAGCTTCATCTCTGCAGGAAGTAACAGAATTGGTAAAAGCCAGATATGTTGATGCTATTGTGAGCGACAGTATCAACCAATTGGCGATCGATGATCTATTGGCTCATCTTGATCCGCATTCTGTCTATATACCTGCTGCCGATTTCAAGGATGTAAACGATGAACTAATGGGCAATTTCCAGGGTATTGGTGTAGAGTTCCAGATATTTAATGATACGATCAATGTGATACAAGTATTCAAGGATGGCCCATCAGATAAAGCAGGCATACAGGTGGGAGATATGATCATCAAAGCAAATGATACCGTAAAACTGGCCGGAATAAAGATCAAATCCGACAGTATCAGAAAGCAACTGAGAGGGCCCGCTGGTTCTTCCGTTAAAATCAGCATTTTGAGAAATGGGGTGCAAAAGGATATTATCATCAAAAGAGGCAATATTCCCGTACCGTCTGTTGATGCTGCCTACATTATCACAGCGCAAACCGGTTATATCCGAATCAACAAATTTGCCGAAAGAACCTATGAGGAATTCATGCAGAACCTGGAAAAGTTGCAAAAGCAGGGAATCGATAAACTGATCATTGATCTGAGAGGTAATGGCGGCGGCTTAATGAATGAAGCAACCAGTATTGCAGATGAGTTCTTGGATGGTGACAAACTAATTGTTTATACACAAGGAAATAAATCACCCAGAGTAGAATATCGTTGTCGAAAAGAAGGTTTATTTGAAAAGGGAAAATTGGTGGTCTTAGTAGATGAAACATCAGCATCAGCAAGTGAGGTATTGTCAGGCGCATTGCAGGATTGGGACAGAGCCAAGATCGTAGGAAGAAGAACATTCGGGAAAGGATTAGTACAGCAACAATTTCAATTGACCGACGGAAGTGCAGTTCGGTTAACAGTTGCACGATATTATACCCCATTAGGGCGCAATATTCAAAAGCCATATAATAAAGGCAAAGAAAAATATGAAGAAGAACTGATCAACCGTTTTCATGATGGGGAACTCTTAAAAGCTGATACAGCTAAACAACCAGGGCCATCATTTAAAACAGCATCCGGTCATATTGTTTATGGTGGTGGTGGTATCACCCCGGATGATTTTGTACCGTACGATACATCGAGAATGCAGGCATCTTTTGTGCAATTGTATTATAAAAATACACTCAGCAATTTTGTGTATCGTTATTATATGCAAAGGCGCACCTATTTTCAGTCGATTCATTCGGTTGAAGAACTGATGCAGAAATTTGTTCCAGGAGAAAATGAATGGCAATTACTGAATAGTTTTGCGGCAAAAGACAGTATTCATTTAAACAATGCCGGAACAAAAGATAAAGCAGAAGTATTGCACAGAATGCAAGGATTAATGGCCAGACAGATATGGGGAAATTCCGGTTATTTTGAAGTAATGAACATTTCTGATGCAATTGTTAAAAAAGGCTTAGAGGAATTCAAATAATCTATTACCTTTAAAAATAATTTACGTGTAGGCTTATCAATGAGCGCTGAAAATAAGTTACTTATTCTTCAGATCTTATTTTAAAAAAGCTTGTAAAATGGACAAGATTTATATCCTCAAAAAAAATAAACTCATTTCAGGTCCATACAGTTTACAAACTGTAAAGGATCGAGGTTTATACAATAACGATATGATCTGGTATGAAGGATTAAATGACTGGACTCCCGCAGAGCAACTGGAAGATTTTGAAGGGAGCATCAAATCTTCCTCAAAAATACCTAAATCTATCTTCGAAAAGGTTTTTGGTTTCCTCAAATAAGCTTTCTCTCTTTGTAATTATTTCTATTGTCCAAAAAAAAGCAGCCAGAAAGTAAATTCTGACTGCGAACACCATGAAAATAAACCTAAGTAAATGGCGATATCGCCATAATTATTTATGAAGTGTTATATCAAATTTTAAATTTACTTCGTCACCAATTTTAAACATACCTCCCATAAAAGTAGAAGGCTCCATATTAAAGTAAACCATGTTTATCTTTTTATTCCCGCTGATCGTAATACTCTTATCAGTGTTTATCTTATAATTCGCAAATAATTCCGCATCATGCGTCACACCAGCAATACTCAATTTACCAATGCAGTTGATGCTGCCGTCTGTATTTACTTTACCGGAAGAAAAAATGAATGTGATGTTTTTATGCTTATCTGTCTTTAAAGATTTGTATGCATTCTTATCCATACCGTCATGACCGCTTTTTAATGCTTCTGCAGGTGTGGTAAATGAAAGTTCTGTAATGGTTGCCAGTTGTCCGGCTTCTGTGAATGTGAATTGAGCTTTACATTCTCCTTTCGCTGCTTTCATATCCCAGTCATGTAAAGTGGAACTGCCACTTACTAAGAGGTTCAAATCGTCTTTGGCAAAATAAGAAACTTGTGCGGAGGCTAGAAGAAAGGTGAATTGCATTAACAGGAAAAATGTAACTGCCTTTTTTGCGTGTAATAAAAATGGCCTTTTCATGATCGTTAGTTTCTTTTTTACAAATCCCTAATTACTATGCTAAGTTACCGACGCACACCTTAATAAAACATGATTTACATCAGGCTTTTAATGAATAAAACAACATGTTTACAACATTAATTGAACTACTCTTTTTATTAGAATGAGGCCTTTTATATGAAAAGATTATTTTTGTTGCAATTAAGACTGAAATTATTAAAGAATTATAATGAATTTGAAGCTTCAGCAACTGTTTCATCAATTGGAAGGTGAACTATATTTTGACAGCACGATCCGTACTTTGTATGCTACAGATGCTTCTGCCTATCGTGAATTTCCTCTTGCCGTAGCCATTCCAAAAACAAATGATGATATCAGGAAACTGATCGATTTTGCCAATAAAGAAAATACATCACTTATTCCCAGAACTGCGGGTACATCTTTGGCAGGACAGGTTGTTGGAAAAGGTATTGTTGTGGATGTCTCTAAAAATTTCACAAAGATCCTTGAATTAAATAAAGAAGAACATTGGGTTCGTGTGCAACCCGGTGTTATACGTGATGAGTTGAACATGTTCCTTAAGCCATATGGTTTATTTTTCGGACCGGAAACATCTACTGCCAACCGTGCGATGATGGGTGGAATGGTAGGTAACAATTCCTGCGGATCTAATTCTGTTGTGTATAGAAGTACCCGAGAACATTTGCTGGAAGTGAAGGCTTTATTAAGTGATGGTTCTGAAGCAATATTCAATACTTTATCCATTGATGATTTTCATGAAAAATGTGCGTTGAATAACCTGGAAGGAAATATCTATAAAAATATAAGAAGCATTTTAAGCAATTATGATAACCAGGTCGAGATAAGAAAAGAATATCCTAAAAAATCTGTTGAGAGAAGGAATACAGGCTACGCTGTTGATCTTTTAGTGGATACTGCACCATTTACGGCGGGTACAGAAGACTTTAATTTCTGTAAACTCATTGCAGGCTCTGAAGGTACACTGGCTTTTATCACCGAAATAAAATTAAATATTGTCCCACTTCCTCCCAAAGAAGTTGGTTTATTATGTGTGCATTTTAATACGATCGATGAATCCCTGCGCGCTAATCTGATCGGATTAAAGTATCATCCGAGTGCAAGTGAGTTGATCGATCATTATATTTTAGAATGCACCAAAGAAAATATTGAACAGAATAAGAATCGTTTTTTTGTACAGGGTGATCCCGGTGCCATTCTTGTAATTGAATTTGCAAGAGAAACAAGAGAAGAGATACTAGCCATCACAGGACAGGTGGAAGCAGAAATGCGTGCTGCCAATCTGGGCTATCATTTTCCTGTTTTGTTTGGAGAAGATTCTAAAAAGATATGGACATTGCGTAAAGCAGGCTTAGGGTTATTAGGTAACCTGCCCGGTGATGAAAAAGCGGTACCTGTTATTGAGGATACGGCTGTTGATGTGAATGATCTTCCTGCATATATCCGCGACTTTAATGAAATATTGAAGAAGCATGGTTTATATTCAGTGCATTATGCGCATGCCGGCTCCGGCGAGATTCATTTGCGTCCCATCATCAATTTAAAGACAAAGGAAGGCAATCAATTATTCAGAACGATCGCTGAAGAAGTGGCTACACTTGTAAAGAAATATCAGGGCTCGTTAAGCGGAGAACATGGCGATGGCAGATTGCGTGGCGAGTTTTTAGAACAAATGGTTGGAAAGAAAAATTATCAGTTATTAAAAGAGATCAAAAGCAGTTGGGATCCGAATAATATATTCAATCCTAATAAGATCGTGGAAACGCCCCCTATGAATACGATGCTTCGCTATATGCCGGGGCAATTCACTCCTGAATTCAAAACGATATTCCGTTTTCATCAACAGAATATTTTGCAACATGCAGAGCAATGTAATGGCTCAGGTGATTGCAGGAAAACACATTTGTCGGGAGGAACAATGTGTCCTTCTTTTATGGCAACAAAAAACGAAAAAGACAGTACCAGGGCAAGAGCCAATATTCTGCGTGAATTTTTGACTAATTCCGATAAGATCAACCGATTTGATCATAAAGAGATCTATGAAGTAATGGATCTTTGTTTGAGCTGCAAAGCCTGTAAATCTGAATGTCCTTCCAATGTTGATATGGCCAAACTGAAAGCAGAATTTCTGCAGCAGTATTATGATGCCAATGGTGTTCCATTCCGTTCAAGGATGATCGCTAACTTTTCTTTGAGTGCAAAACTTGGATCAATAGCGCCTTCATTCTATAATTTTTTCATGACGAATTCTTTTACCAGTGCGATCATAAAAAGGGCTGTGGGTTTTGCAGTAGATCGTTCTATGCCCACTTTATCAAAAACAACTTTATACAGTTGGTATCATAAACACAATTATTATAAGAGACCGGTATTTGATCACAGGAAAGTTTACTTGTTCTGCGATGAGTTTACCAATTATAACGATGCCCATATTGGTAAGACCGCTATTTTATTGCTGGAGCATTTAGGATATGAAGTGATCATTCCAAAGCATGAAGAAAGTGGCAGGGCATGGCTTTCCAAAGGCCTGATCAGAAATGCTCAGAAAATTGCCAACAGAAATATTGAGTTACTCAGCGGTATCATTTCCGAAAAAACACCATTGATCGGTATTGAACCTTCCGCCATTCTTAGTTTTAGAGATGAATATCCCGATCTTGCTACTGATACTAATCTGGAAGCTGCAAAACAATTAGCCAAGAATGTTTTCTTTATTGATGAATTCATTGCCAGCGAAATAGATAAAGGGTATATCACTAAAGAGCAATTCACGCAAGAGAAAAGGAACATACAATTACACGGACATTGTCAGCAAAAATCTGTTTCATCCATTTCAGCATCTGTAAAGATATTGTCACTACCCGAAAATTATTCTGTCCAAACCATTCCTTCCGGTTGTTGTGGTATGGCGGGTTCATTTGGTTTTGAGAAGGAACATTATCATCTCTCTATGCAAATAGGAGAGTTGGTTTTATTGCCTACCGTTCGCAAGCAGCCCGAAGAAACCATTATTGCAGCACCTGGTACAAGTTGCCGTCATCAGATCAAAGACGGAACCGGAAGAGAAGCCCTGCATACTGTTGAAGTATTATATGATGCTTTGTTGAGAGAAATATGACAGCAGTACATAAACCCCTTCAAAAACATGACAAAGAGGGCTCAGTTTTATGACACACAGAGCAGTTGCAAATGACTTCTGTCATGAAATATTTCATGCATCTTGATTTAATTTTGTACTGTATTTATCAACTGTTTTGATGAACCCTTAAATACAACAAAATGAAAACGCTACTATCGATGCTTGGTTTACTTGCATTCACTACGATCATACTTTCGTTGATCCATCCGCAACAAGACCCCTGGAAAGTTCCTGACAATTATGAAAAAATGA
>CAIMKO010000522.1 GCA_903841915.1 uncultured Chitinophagaceae bacterium
AAAAGCTGTGGGGCCGGCTGAATAGATATTTTGTGTTAAAAACTAAACTTTTTAGCTTAATCCTTGTTCTTATCTTTACCTCAATACTATGGCAAAAGAAAAAAAAATAAAGGAAGCAGTGATCGAACAGAAAGAGGAGCGCATTGAAGTGTTTGGCGCCCGTGAACATAATTTGAAGAACATAGATATTTCCATTCCAAAAAATAAACTCGTTGTTTTTACTGGTGTAAGCGGCAGTGGAAAATCCTCACTGGCATTTGATACAATTTATAACGAAGGGCAACGGAGATACATGGAAAGTTTTAGTGCGTATGCAAGACAATTCATGGGAGATATGGAAAGGCCCGATGTTGATAAGATAACGGGATTGTCGCCGGTGATTTCCATCGAACAAAAAACGACGAATAAAAATCCGCGCTCAACGGTCGGGACTGTGACTGAAGTGTATGATTTCATGCGTTTATTATTTGCAAGAATTGGTGAAGCATACAGTTACAACACAGGCAAAATAATGGTGAAGTTTAGTGAAGAGGAGATCGTTGAAAATATTTTTGAAAAATATCGCGGCAAAAAGATCTCTGTTTTGGCGCCATTGATCCGCGGACGTAAAGGTCATTATCGTGAGTTATTCGAAGACATTCGAAAGAAAGGCTTTTTGAAAGTAAGAGTGGATGGGGAAGTATTGGATTTAACAGCTAGAATGCAGGTGGATCGTTATAAGATCCATGATATTGAAGTGGTGATTGATCGTCTGGCAGTTACGGATGATATGCGGGTTCGTTTAAGTCAGAGTGTACAACAGAGTTTGAAGATGGGTAAAGAACTAATGTTCTTATTATTAAATGATACCAATAAGACCATTCAGTATTCGAAACAATTGATGTGTGAAGATACCGGCATCAGTTATGAAGAACCAAGTCCCAATGCATTTTCATTCAATTCACCTTATGGTGCTTGTCCTACCTGTAAAGGCCTGGGAAATGTGTATACCATTGATATGAGTGAAGTGATTCCCGATAAAACAAAAACGGTAAAAGAAGGAGGCATTCATGCATTAGGAGCTGAAAGAGAGGCAAGTGTTTATCAGCAGGTGGTTGTGTTTGCAAAAAAACATAAAATCAATTTAGACAAGCCAATAGAAGATCTATCTGAAGCACAATTGAATTTGTTGTTGTATGGCGATCAAAATATCAGCCCGGGGTTAGAAATGAATCTGGATGATGACAGCATTCCTCAAACCTTTACCGGCAGCTATGAAGGGATCATACCCATGCTGAAACGATGGTTTACATCTACTCAAAGTAATGATGGATTAAGAACATGGGTAGAAACATATATGCAGCTTTCAGTTTGTCCATCCTGCAACGGACAACGATTAAGAAAAGAAAGTTTGTGGTTTAAAGTAGACGAAAAAAATATAGCAGCGTTAAGTGATATGAATCTGGACAAATTGTTGGCCTGGTTCAGTGGCATTGAAAAACGGTTAAGCACTAAGCAGAATACCATCGCAAAAGATATCTTAAAAGAGATCAGAGAAAGGTTACAGTTTTTATTGGATGTGGGGTTGACTTATCTCTCCTTAAGCCGACCTTCTAAGACCCTTAGTGGTGGAGAGTCTCAGCGGATCCGTTTGGCAACGCAGATCGGATCGCAATTGCAGGGCATCACTTATATCTTGGATGAACCAAGTATCGGGTTGCATCAAAGAGACAATCATCGTTTGATAGATGCACTAAAAAATCTGCGCGATATCGGAAACAGCGTGTTGGTGGTTGAACATGATAAAGATATCATGCTGGCTTCTGATTATTTGGTTGATATCGGTCCAAAAGCAGGGAAGCATGGTGGTGCTATTGTTGCGCAGGGCACGCCAAATGAAGTATTGCTGTCAGGATCCGAAACGGCACAATATTTAAACGGAAAAAAATCTATTCCTATTCCCAAAGAAAGAAGAAAAGGGAATGGGAAATTCTTAGAATTAAATGGCTCTAATGGAAATAATTTAAAGAATGTGAGTGTGAAATTTCCACTCGGGAAACTGATCGTAGTAAGTGGAGTGAGTGGCAGTGGCAAATCAACTTTGATCAATGAAACATTATATCCATTATTGGCGAAACATTGCTACGACAGTAAGGGCAATGCAATGGAATTTAAGACCATCAAGGGTTTGGAGCATATCGATAAAGTAATTGAGATCGATCAGTCACCCATCGGCCGAACACCTAGAAGCAATCCCGCTACTTATTGCGGATTCTTTACAGAGATCAGAACATTATTTGCGTCAGTACCCGAAGCAAAGATCCGTGGTTATAATGCTGGTCGTTTTTCTTTCAATGTAAAAACAGGAAGATGTGATGTTTGTGAAGGGGGTGGTATGCGGGTGATCGAAATGAATTTCTTACCTGATGTTTATGTGCATTGCGAAAAATGCAATGGCAAAAGATACAATCGGGAAACCCTGGAAATTCGGTACAAAGGAAAATCGATCAGTGATGTGTTGGAAATGACGGTAGAC
The DNA here is from genome assembly GCA_903841915.1 of uncultured Chitinophagaceae bacterium. Taxonomy (GTDB): domain Bacteria; phylum Bacteroidota; class Bacteroidia; order Chitinophagales; family Chitinophagaceae; genus CAIQDX01. The sequence continues at coordinate 2,516 of CAIMKO010000522.1, forward strand.
GAAGCCTGCGATTTTTTTCAGGCAGTACCTTGGTTATATCGTAAAATAAAAGTGTTGCAGGATGTTGGTTTGGGATATATCACTTTGGGGCAATCGGCTGTAACGCTCAGTGGAGGCGAAGCGCAGCGTGTAAAGTTGTCAACCGAATTAGGAAAAAAAGATACCGGTAAAACATTTTATAT
>CAIMKO010000523.1 GCA_903841915.1 uncultured Chitinophagaceae bacterium
TCATCTAAATGCTGTAATGCGTTCCATAAACGATCATTCGTTTCTTCATCCTTTATAATATAATCAAAAGCGCCTGCTTTCAGTAATTTCAAGGCAGTGCCAACATCTTCCTGACCTGAAATGATGATCACTTTAGTATCGGGAGAAACCGTTTTTATTTTTTTTAATACTTGTTCTCCATCACTGTCGGCTAAGGAATAATCCAACGTTACCACATCGGGGTATTCATGCAATGCATTGAAGAATTCTTTGGTTACTTCAAATCTTTTGATGGAATAATCAGGATTAAGCGAGAGGAAATGCTCGAGCATGGTACCATACCAACGATCATCTTCCAGAATAAAGATCTTTAATGTTTTATGGTTTTTCATAGTCACTCTTTAATGATTCAGTATGCATATGGATGTAAATCTTGTTCGATCATAATTTCTCATATTAAAAGTAAACAAACTTCCGAGAATAGGAAAATGATTATCCTTTCTTTAAAAAGGAGTTTATTTCCATTTTTTAGAAAAAAATAATTGAATGAATAAAAGATTAGAATTGATAATCAAGTAATTAAGATTTTGGCATGGAATTCCATAGAGAATGTATAAATAACAAAGAAATTCTAAAAAATAGTAAGATGAGACTTCCTTTAAATTTTCTGAAGATCATTAGCAGTATTTCAATAGTATCGATAAACTATGCATTGTTAGCTTAATTCATCTCATTTAATGAGATTTTGTTAGAGGTATAGGATTTTAACAGACCCCGGCATGTTTCTACGTGCTGGGTTTTTTGTTTCTGCAACTGCTGTGTTAGTGTTTATATTTTAACCATAAATAACCGGCACTCATCGCGATCAATGAGGCTATGAGGACGGAGATCTTTGCAACATCAATTTGTATCGCGTTATCGAAAGCAAGTGTTGATATGAATATACTCATGGTGAATCCAATACCTGCTAAAAATCCTGCGCCGATCAATTTATTCCAGCTGATATCTTTTGGCAGAACTGCAAAACCTTTTTTTACAACATAATAGCAGGCACCAACTATCCCTAAAGGTTTCCCGATACAGAGCCCGACAATGATTCCCCAACTCAATGTTCCTGTTAATAATTGTAAACTGTTTTGAGGAAATAAAATGGCTGTATTGGCCAAAGCAAAAATGGGAACAACAAGAAAATAAACGGGCAGATGAAATTTCTTTTCAAATTTAGATAATAAGTTATGTGGCATCATAAATGCAAAAACAACACCTGCAACTGTTGCATGTATGCCTGAATTAAACATACAATACCATAATAAAAGACCAAGTATCCATTGCACGGCACCAAATTTTGCTTTGTATTTTTTAAGCAGGTGTAAAAAGAAAACAATGACTGCGCATAATAGTATAAAACCAAATTGAATATGACCACCATAAAATAAAGCAATGATGATGATGGCACCGAGATCGTCAATAATTGCCAGGGCCGTAAGAAAAATTTTAAGCGATACAGGAACTCTGCTTCCTAATAATGAAGCTACCCCCAACGTAAATGCGATATCAGTAGCAGAGGGTATTGCCCATCCGCGCATGAATTCTGTTCCTCTGTTAAATTGTGTGAATAATATGGCAGGGATGAGCATTCCGCCAATGGCAGCTGCTACCGGTAATAATGATTTTTTAAAAGTAGATAACTGACCTTCTACGATCTCTCTTTTGATTTCCATTCCGGCGAGAAAGAAAAATAAAGCCATCAGAAAATCATTGATGATCAGCAAGGGAGAATTCGGTAAGGAGAGAAATCCAATAGTAGCAGCATGATCTTCTGTACCATTGAAATGAAAGGACCACAGTGTTCTGTACAATTCACCGAAATGCCCCATATTGCTTAACAGCAGTGAAATGCCAGTACAGGCTAATAATGTAATTCCGATCGCACGGCTATCGTGCATGAACTCATTGAGCGGATCAACAAAATTTCGGTTAAAAAATTGTATCATGAATTAAAGATACAGCACATCAATTGCAGAAAGAAAAAGATTGTGAATTAAACTGATGAAATTTCTTAAATCAATTTGCCAGTATATCCAGTTTTGATTTTGGTCTTTTATCGTCCAACCACTGAAATTTCCGAACCTTCAAAAGATCATGATCTACCTGTCGCATCGGATACATGGTACCCTGTAGGTTATTCACGAAAATAACTTTTTGCGGTTTGCCTTCATCAAAATAAACATTGATCAGATCGGAGGATGATTTATTTACCCCGACAAATTTTTTATTATCATCCACAGCATAATACACATTGTCTGCAGGGCTTCCCTTTGTTCTCATGAAGTTGATCTTACCTTCTTTGAAATACGCATTCATGGTATTACCTCGCACCTGATTGAAATAACCTTTCCCTTCCTTGCTGATGGCCATTGCATTTTCAAAAACATATAAACGTTGCGGCTTTTTATTGGCAAGAAACATATAAATGGTATCGCCCGTTATCTGATTTTCCTGTGTCCAGGCCACCGGATTTTTAAATAAACGGAAAGTAGAATCTTCCAGAGAATAAAAGAGACTGTCGCCCAATGCCTGTAAGGAATCTGAATATATTTTCACATGATAATATGCTTCAAAGAAACGATCGGTTGAACTATCAGCAGGCTCTGTTTTCTTGACTTTCTGATCAACTGCAATTGTATCTCTTACTACCGGAACTTCTCTGCTTTTTCTCAGATCACTCACTTTACCTGCATACAATGTATCTGCTGAAACATAGATCGTGTCTTTTTCATTTTTGATAAAAAGAATCGGTTTCTGCGTTGCCAGAAATGAATTCTTTTTTTTGTTGGTCTTGATATTGTTGGCGATGATATCATAACCGCCAACAGAATCCTTGCTTCTGTATACGGCATTTCCCTGTGCTTCACCCAGGCCTGTTGTATCATCAAATGCCATTTGATCGGCAGTAAAAGTATAGGTGCTGTCATCAATGAAAGGGCGTTGCAAAAAATTACCTTTTTTATTTTTTACATCGTAATATCCATCTTTCGTCCGAATGGTTCTTTTGCCCATCACGATCACCGAAGGGGCAACAATATTGGTGATCTCGGTATTGATATTATATAATAAAGTATCTGTGGTGATCTTATATTCAGGATCGGTCAATACCACTTTCTTTTTAAAATAAACATCTCTTGTATCTCCGTAATAGATGCCTTCGGTACTGGTGAGGACGGTTTTTTTATTGACCACTTTTCCGCCTTTGAAATACTTGCCGATCTTGAATTGTGTATCGTATTCCAATTCATTGGTCGTTAAAACGCCTTTACCATCTGATAGTTTCACCTTCTGTTTGAGATATGATTTCTTTTCTTTTCCCAGATATTTCAAATACTCCGAATATACCTGCACACTATCCGCATCGTTGATATGAATATTACCGAAGGCTTCAAGGATATTATCTTTTTGATTGATCACGATACTGTCGGCATCAAACAATACTTTTTCCTGTTGTACATGCGCATGCCCAACGAGTGAAACAAATTTTCCTAAACTGTCTTTATCCTGAAAATTATATTTATCTGCTTTGATGATCCGTATAGTGGTACCGGGAGCAACACTGTCTGTTGTTACTCTTTGCGCCATAACGGTATTTGCTGTTAAAAGCAGCAGTGAAAAATATAATATCGGTCGGATCATTACTTCTTGGTTGAATCTGCTAAGGGTGCGGTGAGGGGAGCTGTTTTGTCTTTTTTACCGAACACAGAAACGTTCACATATCTTTTTGGATGAGCCCTTAGGTCATCCATCAGAATATTGGCACTATGAACGGTATTGGTCAGATTCGTATACAGTACTTTATCATTCACCAACAATCCCAAACTACCTTCTTTAGAATTCACTTTGGTCAAAACAAGATTCAGGTTTTCAGCAGCAGCTTTGAGTCCCGCGATCGATCCATTGATATCCGCTGTTGCAAGATGATCGGTTGTTTTTTCAACATTGCTCAGCACCTGTGTAACCTTCGCATTGTTATCAGCAAGATTCTTTGAAACACTGTTGATATTGTTAACTGACTGTGCTATAGAACCGCTTTGGTCATTCAACATTGTCTGAATAGCAGCAGAAGATTTAATTAAACTTGCTGTTATTGTATTTACATGTGCGATCACTTCCTGTAAATTATTTTTTGTAGTTGGATCGAAAATGGTATTGATATTCTTCAATACATTATCCAATGAAGTGATGGTTAGCTTTAATTGATCAGCGACTGGTGTTAATTTGCTGGTGAATGCATCCAGCAGACCCGGTGATGATTTTGTTCTTATGCTGTCGCCTGACATTAAACCAACTTTACTGTTTCCCAATGCAATATCAATGCTCGGGGTTCCTAATGGATCTTTGATGATCTCTGCTAATGAATTATCAGGTATATAGTAATAGTCTTTTAATTTAATTGCCACACTGATGCTGGTTACCGTCTTATCAACGTTTTCTATTTCATATACATTACCTACCTGGTAGCCGTTGATATAAACGGGGTTGGAGACCATTAAGCCTTTTGCATTGGGATATTTTGCATAAATAAAATTTCCGGTCTTAAATAAACTGCGCCCTTTCAGAAAGTTAAAGCCTAATATCATAAAAGTAATAGCTATGGCAGTTAATGCCCCAACCTTGGTTTCGTTTGATATCTTCATAAGTACAAATCTAAGGTTTCTTAGATTCTGCTTATTATTTGAAGGATGTTAAAATTAATGGGCTTTTGTAGCTTGAATTTGCACACAGTTTCTACAGGCTGTACGGTGGTATTTATTGATTGCATCTTCCAAACTGACTTTTTGCATGTTATTGCATTTGCTTATGCTAGGACAAGCAGCTGATTTATGATAATAACTGGTGGATTCGCTGTAACAGATCAATATAGAAGTATCAACTTTGGAAGCGGATTCTTTTCTTTGTTGGGCAGTTACTTCGAAAAAACAAATCAGGGCCAAAAAAAAGAAAAGAAAAAGGGCAAAAAACTTTTTCACGCAGTCAGAGATTTGCATAAAAATAGAAACATATTGAAAAAAATGTCACTTTTTCAACAATATATTATTGCCATCATGTTGCAATTAATGCATATATGGTAA
>CAIMKO010000524.1 GCA_903841915.1 uncultured Chitinophagaceae bacterium
CTACCATGGTATTGGGACAAGAAACAAAATCAATAGATAATTTCGGTGGATATGCACCTATACTCTTACCGATGCTGATCGCAGGTGTGGGTATCATCTTTTCCATTATCGGAACACTATTTGTTCAGGTGAGTGATAAAGCCGGGATCAATACGCATAATGTTCAGAAAGCTTTGAATATGGGGAACTGGGGTTCCATTATATTAACCGCTTTTGCTTGTGCCGGATTGGTTTATTATATACTTCCTCCTTCTATGTCGCTTCGCGGAATCGAATTCTCCCGCGATGGGGTTTTAGGAGCAATTGCGGTGGGATTAACAGTGGGTACTTTAATGAGTATCATCACAGAATACTATACAGCGATGGGCAGACGCCCTGTATTATCCATCATTCGTCAATCATCTACCGGTCATGCCACCAATGTAATTGGCGGATTGGCTGTGGGTATGGAATCTACTTTATTACCTATTCTTGTGTTAGCTGGCGGTATCTGGGGTTCATTCTCCTGTGCCGGTCTATATGGTGTTGCCATAGCAGCTGCAGGGATGATGGCTACCACGGCCATGCAATTGGCCATTGACGCATTTGGACCGATCGCAGATAATGCCGGCGGTATTGCTGAAATGTGCGAAATGCCTAAAGAAGTTCGTGAAAAGACCGATGTACTGGATGCTGTAGGTAATACTACGGCTGCTTCCGGAAAAGGTTTTGCTATTGCTTCAGCCGCATTAACTGCATTGGCTTTATTTGCTGCTTATGTAGGTGTGATCAATAATAACGGTTATGCCATGATCGGCATTGATATCTATAAAGCAAAAGTTCTGGCCAGCTTATTTGTGGGTGCTATGATACCTTTTATCTTCTCGTCGCTGGCCATTCGTGCAGTTGGGGAAGCAGCGATGAGCATGGTGGAAGAAGTTCGTCGCCAGTTCAAGACCATTCCGGGTATCATGGAAGGAACAGGTCAGCCGGAATACGAAAAATGTGTGGCCATCTCTACAGAGGCTTCCATTAAAAAGATGATGCTGCCGGGTGGTATCGCCATTATCTCTCCTTTATTGATAGGGTTTATTTTAGGCCCTGAAGCATTGGGTGGATTTTTGGCCGGTGCAACCGTAAGCGGTGTATTGATGGGAATGTTCCAGAACAATTCGGGTGGTGCATGGGATAATGCCAAGAAGTCTTTTGAACAGGGAGTAGAAATTGATGGCGAGATCTATTATAAGAATTCAGAACCGCATAAAGCTTCTGTTACTGGTGATACAGTGGGCGATCCTTTTAAAGATACATCAGGCCCTTCCATGAATATCCTGATCAAATTAATGTCAATCGTTTCTTTGGTGGTTGCTCCTACGCTGGCGCAAGTGCATAAAGGAGAACTGCAGAAAAATAAAGTTGAAAAAACAATTGAGGTAAAATACACTTCTACCGATTCAACAAACAGTTCCAATAACAAGATCTCGCTGAACAGCACGGATAAAGAATTAAGCGGCTTAATAGAAGTATTAAAAAAAGACGGCATTGTAACAGGGAATGATGTGAAGATCGAGATCAATAATAATAAATTGATCGTGAATGGAAAAGAATTAAGTGAGGAACAGTTTAAAAAATACCAGCCTTATTTTAGTAATTCCGATAAAGGCAATATCAATATTAAAGTGGACTCAGAAAAAAAGTAAATTGTATATACATAAAAATCCCCGCCTGCTAATAGTTTGCGGGGATTTTTATTTATTGTACCCAACTCTCTGTTTAATGTCAGTCATTAGCATGTTTTGAAATTTATGCATTCTCGTCACATGTGAATCCTGCAATTCTATTCGCAGTTTGTGTAACTAAGATCACAGCATAACACAGCAACTTTACAGCGTCAACTAAGACATTAACAGCAGCAATTTAAAGCTGTTTTTAATCTAGCTTAAATTATGATGAAAGTTTGAGTAATGTAGTAATTACGTCTATAGCGTGTAGTACTTTTGACTATCCTTTATCTATTTAAAACGATTTCCTATGTTTCACAAACTGAAATTCAATGTGGCTGTAGTGATCACGGCATTCTCTCTTGTAACGGTTACCGTTATTGCTCCATACACCAACATGTTTGGCAAAAAATTTAATAGCAGATTAGATTTCACATGTTGCAAGGGAGATCAACTGTATACCCACCATTACTACAGCAGTAATCTGTTCTGGGTTGAAGTTGGAAGCGGTTATACAGAAGAACCTGTTGGCAAACCAACAGCCGGCGGCTGTAATATTCAATGCGGTGAATAATCTTCACATGATCTTTCAGACTTTAGCAGCAATTATTCACATGGAATCTGTGCCTGTATTTTTATGCAGATGATAGCTCTGTGAGTTGTACATTTATACAGCTAATCAGATTGTTATGCCCCATTTTCCGAATATCTTGCTGCATGCTATTCCCGGTTTTATCATCCTACTGCTCCTGGAAGTATTGTATGCTGTTAAAACACAGCGGGATCTGTATGAAGTAAAGGATGCTTCCGCCAGTATTGCATTGGGTTTGGGTAATCTCTTCATCGGCATTCTTACCAAGTTTTTTATTGTTCTATTCCTGGCATGGATCTACCAATACCGCTTTTTTACATTTTCGTATACTGCCTGGTGGGCCTGGGTTCTCTGTTTCTTTGCAGATGATTTCAGTTATTACTGGGCACATCGTTCAGCACATTCCATCCGATGGTTCTGGGCATCCCATGTAGTACATCATTCTTCCGAAAAGTATAATCTGGCAACAGCACTTCGCCAAACATGGACCAGTAATATTACCGGAGGGTTCATATTCTGGGCTTGGATGCCCTTGGTTGGTTTTGAACCAGGCATGATCTTGCTGATGCAGTCTGTCAGCCTTATCTATCAGTTCTGGATACATACCGAAGCCATACAGAAAATGCCGAAATGGTTCGAATACATTTTCAATACCCCATCACATCACCGCGTACACCATGGTTCTGATCTATTGTATCTGGATAAGAACCATGCAGGTATCATGGTGATCTGGGACAGAATGTTCAACACATTTCAACCGGAGGAATTCACTCCTACTTATGGTCTTACCAAGAATGTAAATACGTTCAACCCCGTAAAGATCGCTTTTCATGATTGGGTGAATATGACAAAGGATTTTAAAAGGTCAAAGAAATTATCACATATTCTGGGCTATATGTTCAAAGCGCCGGGCTGGAGTCATGATGGTAGTAGCAAGACAACCGCACAATTGAGAAAAGAAGCCGGTCAGAAGAAATAATCTGTTTTTAAAGAGGCGAATAATAGAACACAGACCTGCCTGCCGGTAGGCAAGTGACACGGATAAAGCAGATAAACACAGATTTCTGATTTTTTCCGTCTAACTTATTAATTAAGGAACATCTTACAAAGAAAAATTGTGTTACCCTGAGATATGCTGCTATATGCTACTTGGCAGCATATAGATCCGTTATTATCTGTTTCAACCGTGTCATCCGTGTTCCATTTCTTCTCATATTCTCTAATAATTGTAACAGTATCACCATTGGTTTTAACCGTTCCTCAAAAATTATATTCTCATTTACGAACTCTGCCGTATATTGCTTACGAAAATAATCGTAACAGATGGCAACAGCTAAAAATATCAAGCCTACCGAAAGTGAATTGGAGATACTTCGTGTTCTATGGGACAAGGAAAAAGCAACTGTCAGGGAAGTGCATGAGGTATTGAGTGCTACCAAAGACGCAGGCTATACCACTACATTAAAATTACTACAGATCATGTTCGAAAAAGGTTTGGTAAAACGTGATGACAGCAGCAAGACACATATTTACCAGGCCAATGTGAGCAAAGAAATAACACAGCAACAATTCATGGGAAAGATGATCCATTCCCTTTTCAGCGGATCATCTACACAATTGGTGATGCAGGCATTGGGTAATCACACACACAGTAAAGAGGAGTTGGAAGAAATTCAGCAATTACTCAACAATTTAAAGAAACAATAGTCCATGCAAACAGCGCTCCACTCTCCTTTTCTGCAAGCATTGGGTTATGCCATTGCCAACAGTTTATGGCAAATGGCATTGCTGTGGATCCTGTTTACATTACTGAATAGTATCATTAAACCGGGCGCTGCCAATAAATTCAGGATGGCTTTTCTGGCACAGTTGACAGGCTTTATCTGGTTTATCATTACACTGCATTTTTATTTCATCAAATGTGAGGCTGATACCACTTGGCAACAGGCAAGCACCGTCAGCTTTATTTTTCCCAGGTCAGATAATAGCTTCTCATCTGTTGTGTTGAATATATTGATCAAGGGTGAACAATTGCTTCCCTTTCTTTCATTCGCTTACTTATTGTTGTTATTGATTCTATTATTGCGATGGACGAGTCAGTATTATCGCACACAATACATACGCGTCAACGGTTTGCAGGAGATCGATGAACAATGGAAACAATTCATACAAACTGCGGCAGCTAAATTGAATATCCGAAACAGCATAGATATCTATGTGTCTGAACTTATCAATAGCCCTTTAACCATCGGTTTCGTGAAGCCGGTTATTCTGGTACCGATCGCAAGTATCAACCATTTATCGGTATCACAACTGGAAGCGGTTCTGTTGCATGAACTGGCGCATATCAAACGCTACGATTATATTCTGAATATTTTTATCTCAGTCATCGAAACAAGTTTATTCTTTAATCCTTTTACGCAGCTTATCAGTAAGACCATAAGAACAGAAAGAGAGAACAGTTGTGATGATTGGGTCCTGCAGTTTCAGTATAATCCTGCCATGTATGCCGAAGCATTATTACAGATCGCCTATTTATCTGTGAATAGTTCTTCGAATAAAACTTCACTGGCCATGAATGCGGCCAAACAAAACGGAGACCTCTTGTCAAGAGTAAAAAGAATGATCGGCAACAATGATAACCGCTTTAAATATCGTCACCAGTTATTGGCGCTTCTTTTCATTACCTGTATCCTGAGTTCAGTTGCTTGGTTGCATCCTGCTGCTTATGCAAAGAAAACAGATACTGCATCCCAGAAAAAGAACGAAGCTGTTGTAGTAGAACCTATGAGTGCGAAAATTGATAATCCTCTTTTTAATCCTGTCTTCTTTTTGAAAAAACCTTTACAGATCGAAGTAGAGAAAAGTATGAAGCTTGCTATAAAAAGTATGGACATTTCGGAGAAAGCGATTAAGAAGACATCTGATGAAATGCTTGCTACCATTGCACCTGCATCGATACAGGCAGTCGAAAATGTGAATATAGAAGAAACAGAAAAAGATGTATCAAATGCCCTGAGCAGTCTGGATGAAATGAAAGATATTCATCTACCTAAGATCAAGATAGATACATTGGCACTTAAAAAGGGTTTCGAAAATATATTCAATAAAGGAATGCTGTTCTCTATTGAAAAGGCCAATATGGAAATAAAGAAAGCGAAAAGAGATTATGAGAAAATGATGGCTGAAAATAATACCATCCATGCCGAAGAAGGAAGAAAGCAGGAAGACGAATTGAACAAAGTATTTGCCGAACTGGAACACCTGAAAATTCCCTTTATGCCTAAATATTTCGTACCTACATTCAGAAAAGAGCTGTCCACTGTCATACATAGAACAGATAGTTTTAGAATAAAAGCCCGTACTCCTCATGTAAGAATTTCAGAAAATGAGATGCAGGTAAATGATGCAGATCCTTCCTTTTTTTATAATGAAGATGCAACGAATCAAACTGTATCAATAAATTCTGCAAATGCCAAAAGCATTGCTGTCATTAAGCATGCAACACATAGCAATAACAGATCTGTAGAGATCATTATTTCTCCCGATCAGCATAAA
>CAIMKO010000525.1 GCA_903841915.1 uncultured Chitinophagaceae bacterium
CACATTAAATTGTGGAGAAACGGCATATGATTAAAATCATTGTTTAATCATTGAGTGCTTATCCTTCAAAAAGTCGCTACTATAAGCCAATCATTTTAGTACAATAAGGGCATGATTATTTTTTTCTTGCTGTTTTTGCTGCTTTGATTTCTTTTATTCTGGTGAAGGTATCGTCAAAAAAACATTCCATGCCTCTCCGGTTTCCGCAACTGCCTTTTTCCTTGATGGTAATATCATTCCCTTCGAATGTAAAATCGATCACACAGGGATCACCACCTTCTGCATAGACAGCTGTAGTAGCATTTTTCATTTTCAATATCCCTTTTAATTCGCCGCTGCATAACCCATCATTCTTTTCAAAATGGATAAAAAACATATAACTGTTGGCATCTTTTCTGTCACGTAGTGAAATGAAATTTTTCTTATCCTTCACATAGTTGCCGCTTAGTTTATTCTTATGCGGTAGGGTATCGATCGGATTGATGATCACACTGTTTTTCTTTTCATCTTCATTACTGTCATTGATCACTACCATGAAATTACCACCGTTATTATAGACCCAGCCCACACGGCTGAAGCGTAATTGTTTATCTGCATTCAGTTTTTCCTGACTGATCAAAAAAGTGGGTTCTTTATTAATAGAGATAAAATGATTGTATTCATCGTTTGATGTATTGGCCAATAATTGTTTTGCTGCCAGAAATTTATTTTTCTTATCTAATACAAATACTACCAGTATTGTTTTTTTGTGATGCGTAAAAGTCGCAAGCAAATAAGACTCCTTTTGTTTCTCAATTCTTCCTACAGGCTGGATGGTAGTTCCTTTTTCTGTGATCAACATCTTCGATAAAGCGCTGTCGGGAATGAATTGGGTGAAAACGGTATAACCGATAATGGTACTGTCGGCTATTCTGGATACTGTTGAATCTGCGGCAGAAAATTGCGATTCAATAATTGTAAATGCAGCAATAAAATCTTTTATTTTTACGGGTTCTTTGCCGGACAGGTCAGGCTTTTTTTGTGTACAACCTATCGTAATAAGAGCAAGTAATAAGATCAACCAATTTTTCATGTGCAGATTTAATTAATTAAAAGTAATATTTCTGCCGTTAGTTTTATAGCTTGTGAGCAATGAACACAAAAATAAATTTATTCAGCGTTAAAACATGAGTCAACAAGGTTACCATAGCGATAATTCTTTAAGCGAAGTTCACGAAACCGTAGATACCACTCAGCCAAAAACAGGATGGAGAAGAGGCTTGGCCTATATCGGCCCTGCTTATCTGGTAAGTGTTGGCTATATGGATCCGGGCAACTGGGCAACCGATCTGCAGGGAGGTGCTCAATTCGGGTATCAACTGATTTGGGTCTTATTAATGAGTAATCTGATCGCTTTATTGCTGCAAAGCTTAAGTGCCAGATTAGGTATTGTGCGCCGAAGAGATCTGGCACAAGCCAACAGAGAAGTATATCCGCCATTGGTAAATTTTTGCTTGTATGTGCTGGCTGAGATTGCCATTGCAGCCTGTGACCTGGCTGAAGTATTGGGAATGGCACTTGGTATTCATTTGTTAACCGGCTTGCCTATCCTTTGGGGCGTAGGTATTACTGTTCTGGATACATTACTCCTATTATGGCTGCAGAATTACGGGATCAGAAAATTAGAAGCATTTATTATCGCATTGGTCATCGTAATAGGCGGATCTTTCTTGATCGAGATATTTTTGGCAAAGCCTCATTTGGGAGCAGTTGCAAAGGGATTGATGCCGGGATTTTTAAGTGATAATGCATTATACATTGCAGTAGGTATTATAGGTGCAACCGTAATGCCGCATAATTTATACCTGCATTCGGCATTGGTTCAGACAAGAAAAATAAAACCAGATCAACAGGGAATAAAACGGGCCATCAAATACAATCTGATCGACAGTTCCATCGCTTTAAATGCGGCATTCTTTGTCAATGCTGCCATATTGATCCTGGCTGCAACAGTTTTCTTTACATCGGGCAATACACATGTTGCCAGAATAGAAGATGCACATCAATTACTGCAACCATTATTAGGTTCAAAATTGGCACCCATTTTATTTGCCATTGCACTGATCGCAGCCGGACAAAGTTCTACGATAACAGGCACTTTGGCCGGACAGATCGTAATGGAAGGATATTTAAAACTGCGTATCAACCCATGGTTGCGTAGATTACTGACAAGGCTCATTGCGATCATTCCAACGGTGATCGTAATTACAGTATATGGTGATGATAAGATCGATGCTTTATTGGTATTAAGTCAGGTGATCTTGAGTGTTCAACTGGGCTTTGCTGTAATTCCTTTGATACATTTTGTAAGTGATAAAACGACCATGGGAGAATTCGCGATCAAGAGATTCACTAAAACAATTTCATGGTTAGTGGCCATCATATTGCTCTATCTTAATTCTAAAATGGTGATTGAACAATGTATGTTGCTGTTCAATCAACCGGGAATGATCATTTGGAAGTTTATCATCATTGTTGCCGGGCTTGCTTTTATATGGTTATTTCTTACCATGACATTTTTACCCATGCTTCAAAAGCAACACAGAGAAAACAGTATTCGTTTGCACAGTGAAGTGCCCTCGCTACAAAACCTTACGATCAATCTTACACAAAAGATCGCCATTGCATTAGACTTTAGTTTGAATGATGAGAAACTGATCGCTCATGCAATCAATCAGGGACATAAGAATGCAACCTATATCTTGCTGCATATCGTAGAAAGTGTTTCTGCGAAATTCCTGGGTGAGGAGAGTGATGATGATGAGACAAGAAAAGATAAACAGCGATTGGAGAATTTTGCGGAACAATTAGAGGCTTTGGGGTATAAAGTAGAAATACATATCGGATACAGAAACCGTATCAAGGAGATCGTGCGGATCGTTCGCGAGTCCAATGCTGAGATGCTGGTTATGGGTGCTCACCGACATAGCGGTATCAAAGATTATTTATTTGGAGAAACCATTGAAGCAGTTCGGCACGAACTTCCTATTCCCGTTTTGATCGTAAATATGTAAGGATAAATGTTTTCACCGCGATTTAAGTCTTTTCTTCGCGCGGTTAGGTAAACATTGGCTAATTCAGTAGTGACGCCTCGTATCAAACAGCTTTAAATGCCTGCCTTTTATTCTCCTATCCTTCACTTACCCTATAGCGATCCTATACCCATCCTTCGTTGATTAGCTGAAATTGCCTTAAATTAACCTAAAGGAGGACTTTAGAGGAGTAGGTAGTAGTGAGTTTAAAAAGATCATCCTAATCTCCTGATCTTTTCAACAATCCCAGTGGTAGAAAATCCCTGTACAATGGGATTGATAACGACCCTTCCACCATGGGCCATCACTTCCTTGGCGCCAACGATCTGATCGATCGTATAATCACCACCTTTTACCAAAACATCTGGGAGTATAGTAGAAATTAGTTGTAACGGTGTATCTTCTTCAAAAATGATAACTGCATCAATGATCATCAAACTGGCCAAAACCATTGCCCTACTTTTTTCGTTATTGATGGGACGATCATTGCCTTTTAATCTTTTTGTACTAGCGTCGCTATTTACACCCACGATCAAATAATCGGCTTCTTTTGCAGCCTGAGACAAAGAAAATATATGTCCCTCATGCAAAATATCAAAACAACCATTGGTAAACGAAACTGTTTTGCCGGTTACTCTCCAACCTGCAAGAGTTGCCATTAAATGCGATAATTCAAATATTTTTTTCTCTATTGCATCTATTTTCTTCATAATGTAATTTGTAAATAACGAAAACTCCGCGACTCCTGACTCTAGACTTACGATTTCTGATTTTCGGCTCCCGACTCCCGACTCCCGACTTTTTTATTATACAAGGGTAGCAGTGTCAAACAAATAGAACCAATCACAACAACAATTAAAAATTGGGCAAACCATTGTAATGTTCCGTTGGCATAACCAATTTCGAAAGGGATATCGCTTTTTTCCAGCACTTTGGCGATAAAATAAGCATAAGCTCCAATACCGCCGGGCGTTACGATCATGCCGATACTCGCAAATGCCAACACTGTAATGGCGTCAGCAAGGCTTAATCCTGCAGTGCCCGCAGTAGCATATAATCCCACCCATGTACCTGTAATGTACATGCTCCAGATGGCAATAGTATAGAAAATAAAGGTCCATTTTTGCTTCAGATTTCGGATGCTGGTAACGCCTTCCCAAATGCCGCGAAGTATCTTTTTAATAAAGATGACAATGGCAAGATGTGCAAATTGCTTGAACCAGACCTTTAAAACAATGAAAAGAATTGCAAGAATACCTAACACAATAAACACTTTGGTAGAAGAAAAGTGCCCGCTTTTGTTTTTTAATAACTGATCAAAGATCTGTCCTGCGTATTCACCAACAATGCCAAACTGCGTGATGAAAGCGATCAGAAAAACGATGGCAAGTGAAATAACATCAAAAGCCCTTTCCGCAACGATAGTGCCTACTAATTTTTCAGCAGGGACCTTTTCATATTTAGCAAGGATGGTGCATTTCAATACTTCTCCCAGTCTTGGTACTGCCAGGTTAGCCAGGTATCCGATCATGACTGCAAAAAAAGTATTGATAAACGAAGGGTTATAACCCATGGGCCGCATCAGGATCTTCCAGCGTAAACTTCTGAATACATGGCTTAAAGTTAGTATCACAAAAACAGGTAGGATCAGCCAATAATGTGCATTGGCCAAAGACTGTACAAACTCTTTCCATTTATTATCAGGGATCTGGTGCAGACTCCACCATACGAGGAATACACCCAGACCTAAGAAGAAGATATATTTTAACAGCGAAGAGAGATTTTTTTTCATGCAGCATCTATTCGTTTGCAATTTACAGAACGCTTCGTTACCAGCAGTTTAATTCATTATAAACATATTTCCCTTTTGCTGTGCATGCGGATAAATGTCATTTAAAACTGTTAAAATGCTTTTAGAAACATCCTTTTAGGTGTATATAGTGGCAGCAGAAGCAGTTATGCGTTGGTATTCGGCGTATTTTATTTAACTTTGCCGACTTGTTTTACTGCCCACTAAATTGGCAAACTAATGTCTAAAAAGCGAATTTTATTTATCGCCACTGAAATGTCACCCTACTTGGAGCTGACCGAGTTTGCAGAGATTGTAAACAAATTGGCCATCAAAAGTAATGACAGTGGTTTAGAGGTACGTTGCATCATGCCTCGTTTTGGTGTGATCAATGAACGTCGTCACAGGTTGCATG